>CAJMOV010000086.1 GCA_905215125.1 uncultured bacterium
TGACAAATCACCCCACCCCCGAGCAGATTCTGGCCCTGGCCGTCGCTACGGCTGACGACAAAAAGGCGCGGGACATGACCGCCATGCGGGTGTACGAGCAGACGACGCTGGCCGATTATTTTGTCGTCATGACGGGCACGTCCAACACCCACATCCGCGCGCTCAGCGATGAAATCGAGCTCAAGCTGAAGGAACAGCTGGGCCTGTACGCCCATCACATCGAAGGGGTGACGTCCAGCTGGATTCTCATGGATTACTCCAGTGTCGTCATCAACATCTTTTTGCAGGAGGCGCGCGAGCTGTATGCGCTTGAGCGACTGTGGAGTGACGCACAGACTGTTGATCTTGCGCAATATCTCAAAAAGAAAGAGGACGAGCAGGCATGAAGTACAATTACACCGACATAGAAAAGAAGTGGCAGGATAAATGGGACGCTGCCGACGCTTTCCGCGCCGTTAACGACTTTTCCCTGCCCAAGTATTACGCCCTGATTGAGTTTCCCTATCCTTCCGGCGTCGGGCTACACATCGGCCATCCGCGCCCTTATACCGCCATGGACATTGTCGCGCGCAAGCGCCGTATGCAGGGGTATAACGTCCTGTTTCCCATGGGATGGGACGCCTTCGGCCTGCCGACCGAGAATTTCGCCATCAAAAACCACGTCCATCCTGCCGACGTCACCCGGAAAAACGTCGCCCGCTTCAAAAGCCAGCTGCGCGCCATCGGCCTGTCCTTCGACTGGTCGCGCGAGGTCAACACTACCGACCCCGATTATTACAAATGGACGCAGTGGATCTTCCTCAAGCTGTTTGAAAAGGGCCTTGCGTACAAGACGACCATGCCGGTCAACTGGTGTACGTCGTGTAAATGCGTCCTGGCCAATGAAGAGGTGGTCAATGGCGTCTGCGAGCGCTGCGGCAGCGAAGTCGTCCGCCGTGAAAAAAGCCAGTGGATGCTTAAAATCACCGCCTACGCCCAGCGTCTCATCGACGACCTGGACACCGTCAACTTTATTGACCGCGTCAATGTCCAGCAAAAAAACTGGATCGGCCGCTCGACGGGCGCGGAGGTGGATTTTGAAACGACCGAAGGGGACAAGCTGACCATCTACACCACCCGCCCCGACACGCTGTTCGGCGCCACTTATATGGTCATGTCGCCCGAGCACCCGTACATCGACAAGTGGAAAAGCAAAATTCAAAATTGGGACAGCATCATTGCCTATCGCGAAGCTTCGGCCCGCAAGTCGGACTTCGAGCGCACCGAAATGCAAAAGGACAAGACAGGCGTGCGCATTGACGGGATCATGGCTGTCAACCCGGTAAACGGCAAGCAGATTCCCATCTATGTATCCGACTACGTTTTGATGAGCTACGGCACCGGCGCCATCATGGCGGTGCCGGGGCACGACACCCGCGACTGGGAGTTTGCCAAAAAATTTGGCTGTGAAATCGTTGAGGTTGTCGCCGGCGGCGACGTAGATAAGGAAGCCTTTACCGATATTGCCACAGGCGTACTGGTCAATTCCGACTTCCTAAACGGTCTCAGCGTTGAGCAAGCCAAGGTCAAAATCATCGACTGGCTGCAGCAGGGCGGCAAGGGCCGCCCGAAAGTCAACTTCAAGCTGCGCGACTGGGTCTTCTCCCGCCAGCGTTACTGGGGCGAGCCCATCCCCCTGGTCTGGTGCGATCATTGCGGCGAATGGGTTCCCCTGCCGGAAAGTGGGCTGCCGCTGCGCCTGCCCGAGGTGGAAAGCTACGAGCCGACGGATAACGGCGAATCTCCCCTGGCAAAATGCACCGACTGGGTCAACACGACCTGCCCGCGCTGCGGCGGCCCCGCCCGGCGCGAAACGGATACCATGCCCCAGTGGGCGGGGTCGAGCTGGTACTTCCTGCGTTACTGTGACCCACACAACGGAAAAGAGCTGGCCTCGCGCGAAGCGCTCGATTACTGGATGCCCGTCGACTGGTATAACGGCGGCATGGAGCACACCACGCTGCACCTGCTGTATTCCCGCTTCTGGCATAAATTTTTGTATGATATTGGCGTCGTCCCCTGTGCAGAGCCGTATCAGCGCCGCACCAGCCACGGCATGATCCTGGGCGAAAACGGCGAAAAGATGTCCAAATCGCGCGGCAACGTCATCAATCCCGACGACATTATCCGCGATTATGGCGCCGATACGCTGCGCCTTTACGAGATGTTCGTCGGCGACTTTGAAAAGGCCGCCCCGTGGTCGACACAGTCTATTAAGGGCTGCCGCCGTTTCCTTGAGCGCATCTGCGCCCTGGCCGACGCGGTAAAGGAGGGCGACAGTTATTCAACGGAAAACGAGGCTATGATGCACAAAACCATCAAAAAGGTCTCAGAGGACATCGAAAACCTCAAGTTCAACACCGCCATCGCCGCGCTGATGACGCTGCTCAATCAGTTTTATGACAAAGGCGTCAACCGCCGCGAATTCCTTGACTTTATTACCCTGCTCAACCCCTTTGCCCCCCATTTGTCTGAAGAGCTTAACGAGAAGATGGGCGGGAAGGATATGCTGGTCCGCGCCCCCTGGCCGCAGTACGACGAACAGAAAACCCGCGACGACAGCATTGAAATCGCCGTGCAGATAAACGGCAAGGTCAAAAGCGTCGTCACCGTCCCGGCTGACGCTTCTGAACAGGAAATGCTGGACACTGCAAAAAAGGATGAGAGGGTATCGACCGCCATTGCGGGGATGCAGATCGTAAAGACCATTGTTGTCAAAGGAAAAATCATTAATATTGTTGTGCGGCCGGTCTAAGGTTATTGACAACCGGCTGGGAAAACGGTATAATGGTTCTGTTATTATAGTTGCATAGAGTGCTTCACATACGGAGGGAGGGAAAAGATATGTCAGAGATTCGCGTTAAGCCCGATGAATCGCTGGACAGCGCCCTGCGCCGTTTTAAGCGTTCCTGTGCCAAGTCCGGCGTTCTCTCCGAAGTCCGTAAAAGAGAACACTACGAAAGTCCCAGCGTCAAGCGCCGCAAAAAGAGCGAAGCGGCCCGCGCCAAGAAGAAATCTTACAGATAACAGCACAGCAGCCTGAACCTAGAAAGGTTCAGGCTGCTTTTTGTTGGTAATAATCCTGCAATTGCTGGATTGACTGGATGGCCGGCTGCGTCATGGAGGCCTTTTCATTTTATACTCGCTCGGGCAATTGAATCGCCCAGCTCGAGCGACGCCGCCCCAGCTATCGCTGGATCACTTAGGTTAAGCGCCCCGGCAGCTTAAGCGGGCGTCTCCGCGAGCCGCCAGCTGATGTCTGCGTCCAAGCCGGGCGGGCTTTCAATCGCTCGGGACTTCCGACGCAAACCAGCGCAGCGGCTGCGGTGGGAAGCTTTTCCCCGGTGAAAAGAACGTCCTCGGCCGTAGTCATGCGGCCTTGTCCCCTGTCCCTGCCACAGCGGAAACGGCCTTTATTGGCCTTCATCCTCCATGTTATCCAAGGCATACTTACAGCATTGCAAAACCAAAAGGTTAAAAGAAATATGATTGGCTTTGGCCAGCTCATTCAACCGGCTGAACAGGTCTTCAGAAAAGCGGATAGTGCGCGGTATGTTGGCATTGCGTAAGGTCTCATCAATTTTGAACACACCATCATCCCCGCTATATTACTGATACCCATTATAGCGGATTCAAAAAAAGGAAAATATAACCGCAAGTGCAACCATAAATGGTTCTATCCCTCGCGGCTTTACTATGTTATCATAACCCTAAAGGGGGATCCGTCATGGAAACGGTCAACGGCGTCCGCATCACCTGTCTCCCCGGCAGCGGGGGGATTGTGCTGTCTTACTACGCGCAGGATTGTCCGCCGCAAGAAAAAATGGCCCGTATTCAGGCCATACTCTACCGCAAAGACGGCACGAACGAAGAAAAGGTTGAAGAAATCAGGGAAATACTGGAGGAATAAAAGCCGCCCCGGCGCCGGGGCGGCCTGTTTTTTACCACTTGACAATCTTGTAATAGGTTCGGGCCGTAAAGCTGTACACTACGACGTAAACCAGCGCGAAGCACAGCCCCGTAACCGCCATACACGTCAGCGTAATGCCGGTATCGTACAGCCAGAACAGCTCGAGCAGACGCACCATGATGTTGCTGGCCGCCAGCGTGTGCAGCAGCGCCGCCGCCAGGGGCAGGAAAAAGACAATGAGAATCTGCCGGTTGATGGCCTTTTTGACTTCGCCGTCGCTCATGCCGACCTTCTGCATGATGGCAAAGCGCTCGCGGTCCTCCATGCCTTCGGACACCTGCTTGAAATAGATGATGATGACGGTGTTGGTCAAAAACAAAATGGTGAAGAAGATGCCGAGGAACAGCAGCCCGCCGTAAGTGCCAAGCTGGCTTGCGCGGTCGGAGAAAATAGAGCTCCAGCCGGTACTGTAACTGTCGCCGCCGGCCGCCCGGGCACTTGCATCGGAAAAGAATGTCTCCAGCTGCTCAGTAAAGGCGTATCCTTCCTCCTGTGGGAGATCCAGGTTAAACATCAGGGTTTCGTCGATCAGATCCGACAGGTCGTCTCCCGGTTCACCGCCATAATAGCTGGACAGCACCTGGCCCAACGCATCCTCATCGGCGACCAGGATGAGGACGCTGTCCTCCGGCAGCAGCCCTTCCGCAACGGGAAGAGCGGGCGCTGTCTCGTCCAGCTGGATGGAATAGCGGTCACCCGAGTTCTCGCTGAAATACTGCACCGTGCTTTCACTGCCGCCGATAAAAATGAGCTCATCCGGCGCCAGCAGGTATTGGCTGCCCGTCAGGG
Organism: uncultured bacterium; assembly: GCA_905215125.1. Lineage (GTDB taxonomy): Bacteria > Bacillota > Clostridia > Oscillospirales > Butyricicoccaceae > Ventrousia. The sequence goes on from CAJMOV010000086.1 coordinate 4,799, forward strand.
CGTTGTACTGCTCTGCCAGCACAAACTGCCCTGCAACGTTGACGCCGCTGCTGTCCCACAGCTGGATACGGTACCACACAAGGCGCGTGACGTCCTCGGGCTCGGCGCCGTACTGGGCGGCGTACTCCTGCGCAGCCGCCAGGGTGTCGTCGATGACGGCGCTGCGCGCGTCCCGATCCGCCATGCTGGCGCTGATCGAAAAGTCATAGGGGTTGGACTGACGCAGGATGGCTTCCTGGCCAAAAAAGAGCGAGCAGCAGCCCGTCATGGTGATGATGACCATGGTTGACAGGATGCAGATGTTGGCAAGGCCGGCGGCGTTCTGCTTCATGCGGTGCATCAGGCCGGAAACGGCGACAAAGTTGCGCGGCTGGTAATAAAACGGCTTGTTCCGGCGCAGCCGCCGCAGCAGAAAGACGCTGCCCGAAGTAAATAGGCACAGCGTGCCGATGATGACCAGCACAACAGCGGGCCAGAAGGCCAGCAGGGCGACGGTGGGCAGGCTGGACAGGATGCTGAGGGCATACCCGCCGCCCAGTGTCACGACGCCCAGCAGGGTCATGGGCAGGACAAAGCGGGGCTGCTTTTCGCCCTTTTTCTCCCCGCGCAGCAGGTCGATGGGGGAAGCCAGCCGCACCTGAAAGACGTTATACAGGCATGTCAGCAGGAAGATGACGAAAAAGATGGCGGCCGTCTCAGCCAGGGCGGGCAGGGAGGGGGAGAAGGTGCTGTCGGGCGCGGTGCGCAGCGCGCGCATCAGGATGAGGAACACCAGCTTGCCGAATACAGCCCCGGACAGCAGGCCAAACAGCAGTCCCGAACCCGAAAGGATGAGGTTTTCCCAAAAAATAATGCGACCGACATGGCGTTTTTCCAACCCCAGTACGCCATACAGGCCGAACTCGGTCTTGCGCCGCTTGATGAGAAAGCTGTTGATGTACAGCATGTAGATGACGGTGAAAAAGGTCATGACGTTGATGCCGATGCTGAGCATCCCCTGAAGGGTGGGGCCGTAAATGATGTTGGAAATGCTTTGGGAATTGATGAGGTTTAGGATGATAAAGAACATGCCCGACAAAATGGCGGTGGCGACAAAGTATGGCCCTACCATGCGCCGGTTGCGTTTCAGGTTGCTCAGCGCCATGCGCAGATAAAAGCCCTTAGCCAATGTCGACACCCCCGTCGCTCAGCACGGACAGGTTGGAGACAATGCGATCAAAGAACTCGCGCCGCTCGCTGTCGCCGCGGTAAAGCTGACTGAACAGCCTGCCGTCCTTGATGAAAAGGACGCGGTGCGCGTAGCTGGCTGCCATCGAGCTGTGGGTGACCATCAAAATGGTCTGGCCCTGTGCGTTGAGATCGGCGAAGATGTGCAGCAGGTTGGCGCTTGCCTTGCTGTCCAGCGCGCCGGTCGGCTCGTCGGCCAGCAGCAGCAGGGGGTTTGTGATAACGGCGCGGGCGACGGCGGCCCGCTGTTTCTCGCCCCCGGACACCTCATAGGGGAATTTGTCCAGCAGCTCGCCCAGCCCCAGCGATTGCGCCAGCGGCATGAGACGCTTTTCCATTTCCCTGACCGGCGTTTTTTGCAGCACCAGGGGCAAAAGGATATTGTCTTTCAGGGTAAAGGTGTCGAGCAGGTTGAAATCCTGAAAGACAAAGCCGAGGTTATCCCGGCGGAAAGCCGACAGCTCGCGGTCGGGGATGGCGGAAAAGGATCGGTTTTCCAGACAGACGTCCCCTGACGTCGGCTTGTCTAGGGAGGCGATGATGTTGAGCAGCGTCGTCTTGCCTGAGCCGGACGCGCCCATGATGGCGACAAACTCGCCCTGCTCCACCGAAAATCCGATGTCCTCCAGCGCAACGCATTGCCGCGCGCCCAGCCGGGTGTTGTATACCTTTTTGATGTGGTTAACCTGAAGCAGCTTCATGCCGAAACCTCCTGATAGAATGAAATAGCCTGAGAGAGCCTTCTCTCAGGCATTATTGTAGCAAAAGGGAACAGGCTTCGCCATGTCATTGCCTTACATTTTGGTCCCCGCTTCTTACATTTTTGTAAGGAAGCCGGGCGGCGGCAGCGTCAGCCGTACCGCAGTGCCCTGACCGGGCTGTGAGTCGACGTCGATGCCGATGGACAGGCTTTCCGCCGTCTCGCGCACCATATAAAGCCCGATGCCCGACGCGCGCTTATACATCCTGCCGCTTGTGCCGGTGTAGCCTTTTTCAAAGATGCGGACGACGTCTTCGGCCAGGATGCCGATGCCGTCGTCTTTGACGGTAAGAGAAGGGCCGTCCAGGATGATGGAAACACCCCCGCGGCTGGTGTACTTGACGGCGTTAGACAAAAGCTGCTCTATGATGAAGGCCAGCCACTTTTCATCCGTCGCGGCGGGGAAATCCTCCCCTGTAATGGAAACGGAAACCCCTTTATAGATAAAAAGCGGCGCGTATTTTTTGACGCACTCCCGCACGATGGGCAGAACGGCGCAGTCGCGGATGACCAGGTCGCTTGCGAAATCCTGCATCTTGATATATTGCAGGGCCATTTCCACATATTGCTCGATTTTGAACAGCTCCTGCTCCAAAACCCCCTTGTCGGCGGCGCCCGCCTGCATGGCCAGCCGTATGGCGGCGATCGGCGTTTTGATTTGGTGCAGCCAGCGGGTGTAGTAAAACAGCTGATCGTCGTGCATACGCTCAAGCTCGGCCGTTTTCCCCGCTGTGATGCGGCACAGGCCGGCCGCAATTTCCTGATACCGCCGTTCGACAGGGCCACCGGGCAGGGGGTAATCGTGCCGTGTCGCGCTTAAATTGCGCAGGATTTCGTCCAGCATACGCACGCGCCGCGCAAAATAGTAAAAGTCGACGGCAGCCCACAGGCAGAATAGAAAAACGGAGATGAGCAGGAAATACCCGGCCCCGTCCAGACCGCCGCTGTATAGAT
>CAJMOV010000087.1 GCA_905215125.1 uncultured bacterium
TTCACGCCGATACTCACAAGCGGAAACAGTCTCCGCGGAAGCGCATGGGGGCAGCAAAATATTATTATTACCCGAGCTATACGGCGGGCAGCCTGACGGTGCTGGGCCGCTTCTTCCAGCGGGCGGAGATACTGATATCGGCGCCCTTCCTGCTGAGCGAGCTGGTCAAATCGTCCATCTGCCTGCTGTTTGCAAAAAAGGCAGCCGAGCGGGTTTTGCCTGTGCGGCGCGGCACGGCGGCGGCGCTGTGCGCTTTGGCGGCGGGGCTGTCCCTCATCGGCACGGGCGGGGTCATTGAGCTTATAGAGCCGCTGAAAAGCTATTCCGGCCTTGTCATCATTCCCCTGTTGGGGGTGCCGCTGCTCATGGCGCTGCTGACGGCGGGGAAGAAAGCGCCCAGGCAGTAAAAAGCGCCGGATCCATCGGATCCGGCGCTTTTGCCTATTTGACGTATTCAGCGTAAATATCGCGGGAAATTTCGGCCAGAAGGCTGTCGCTCAAAAGGCCGTTTACGTTGCGGTCGTATTCCTCCTGGCTGGCGGCGTTGCCATTGTAGAACAGCGTCAGGATATAGTCGCCCTTGGGGGTGTAGACAATGCCGACGTCGTTTGCGACGCGGTCCATGGTGCCGGTTTTGTGGGCGACCTCCGTCCCAGGGGGCAGGAATTTGGGGATGCGGGTATTGGTCTGGCATTGGAGCATGATGTTCAGCATTTCGTCGCAGACCCAGGGGGTGAAGAGCTTGCGCTCATAGACAAGGCGCAGGATTTTCATCATATCGTTCGGGCTGGTGGAGTCGTTCTCCGGCGTCTGGCACAGGTAATAGGGGGCGCCGCAGAAGGACTTGCCGGCCTTTTCAGCGGCGGCGATGGCCTCGATGTCGTCCGCTTCAAAATAGCGGGCGATGAGGGCTTTGCAGGACAGGTCGCATTTGGTTTTGGAGAGGGCGAGGGGCTGCAGGACGTTTTTGACGATATTGTCCCTTCCGACAAGGTCGAAGAGGAAATCGGTCGCCGTATTGTCGGAAATAATCATCATCAGGGTGGCGTAATCCTGAAGGGTGGGATTGAGGCCGGCGCCGAGATTGAACAAAACGCCACTGCCGATGCTTTTGACCTCCTCGGTCAGGGCATGGCGATCGCTCATTTTAAAGCGGCCTTCCTGCGCCTGCCGGAACAGCTCGGCGAGGATGTAGACCTTGAAGGTGCTGGCGGAGGGAAACTCGTCGTCGCCAAGCAGGGTAAAGCTCTCGCCTGTTTGGAGGTCGGTAAAGCCGACGCCCAGCCTGCCGGTTACCCGGTCGCGGTATTTTTCCGCAACGGCGCGGATGTTCTGCGTTTTCAAGGGGACCATCTCCTTTTATTTTGGGCGGCGAATGGGAAAGCCGCCGTTATTCTATTGTCATGGCGGTAAACAGCGAATGGTAATAGCCCTTTTGGGCCATCAGCTCGTCATGGGTGCCGCGCTCGGTGATTTTGCCCGAGCGCACGACGAGGATGAGGTCGGCATGCCGGATGGTGGACAGGCGGTGGGCGATGAGGAAGGAGGTGCGCCCGGTCAAAACGTGGCTGATGGCATTTTGAATGAGCCGCTCGGTCTCGGTGTCGATGCTGCTGGTGGCCTCGTCAAGCACGAAGATGGGCGGATCGGCCAGCATGGCGCGGGCAAAGGAGATAAGCTGCTTTTCACCCGTCGAAAGGCGGTCGCCCCCTTCGCCGACGTCGGTCTGGTAGCCGTTTTCCATGCGCCGGACAACCTCGTCGGCCGACACCAGGCGGGCCGCGGCGTACACCTCCTCGTCGGTGGCGTCAAGGCGGCCGTAGCGGATATTGTCCATGACGGTGCCGGAGAAGAGGTGGGGGGACTGCAGGACATAGCCCAGGTTGGAATGCAGCCACAGCTGGCTGCGTTCGCGGTAGTCGCGCCCGTCGATGAGCACACGGCCGCGCGTCGGCTCGAAAAAGCGGCAGGCCAGGTTGACCAGGGTGCTTTTGCCCGCGCCCGTCTCGCCGACGATGGCGACGTTCTGCCCGGCGGGAATTTTGAGGCAGAAATCCTCGAGGATATACTCGTCGCCGTCGGGGTACTTGAACCAGACGTGGTCAAATTCGATGTCGCCGCGCACGCTTTCCCAGTTTTCCTTTTTGGGGTGCAGCGCGTCGCCGTAGCGCTCGACGACTTCGGGGGCGTCGGTGATGTCGCACGGCTTTTCCAAAAGGGTGGTGACGCGCTCGATATTGGCCTGGGCCGAGATGACCTCGGCAAAGACGCGGGCCATCTGCTGCACCGGCTCCAGGATGCCGAGGGCGTAGGAGACAAAGGCGGACAGCACGCCGAACTCCAGCATCTGTTCCATGACGAGATAGCCGCCCTGCTGCAGCACAAGGGCCGCTGCCAGCGAACCGAAGAAGAGCACGATGGGGATGAACATGGCGTTGAGCATGGTAGAGTGCATGGAGGCATGGTACATCTTGTCGGTCAGCTGGGCAAAGTCGCGGTCGTTTTTCTCTTCGATGACGAGGGTTTTGCTTGTTTTGGCGCCGGTGATGCCCTCGTTGTATGCGCCGGTGATGCGGGAGTTGACGGCGCGCACGCGGCGGTTGGTGCGCAGGATACGGCTTTGGAACAGCCCTGTGATGACGGCGATGACCGGCACGACCAGCATGACAAGCAGGGCGAGGCGGACGTTGAGCAGCAGCATGGCGCCGAACACGCCGATGATATAGGCCACGGCCCAGAACAGGTCGACAAGGCTCCACGCCACAATGCCGCTGATGCGGTTGGTGTCGCTCATGACGCGGGCGAGGATATAGCCGACGGGGGTCTGGTTGTAGTAGGAGAAGGAAAGCTCCTGCAAATGGACGAAGCAGGCCCGCTTGAGGGCGCGGCCCAGGCTCATTTCCAGCACCATGGAGGTGCGGGAGAAGATGACGACGATAACACCCTGCGCGATGAGGACGGCGGCGTAGACGGCGGCGAACAGGGGCAAGCCCTGCGCCGTCTGCGGGGTGATGAAGGTGTCAATGGCGTAGCGCTGGAACAGGGGCATGGCGATATCGACCCCGGCGATGGCCACCATGAGCACGACGAGGGTGAGGAGCTTATTTTTATAGGGCCGGATGAAGGGCCACAGCTTTTTCCAGACGCCGGCGCTGAAGGAAGCGCGGGTGTCGTTCTGGCGGATGTCTTCGGTCATTGCGCCTGTCCCCCTTCCGCGCTGTCGCGCTGCATTTCAAAGACGCGCTGATAGACGCCGGGGCGGCTTATCAGCTCGTGATGGGCGCCGATGTCGGACACCCTGCCGTTTTCCAATACCAGGATGCAGTCGGCGTACATCAGGGTATTGATGCGGTGCGATATCAGAACGACGGTGGCGTCGCCGGTGCTTTTGCGCAGGGAATCGCGGATGCGCGCGTCGGTTTCCAGGTCGACGGCCGACAGGGAATCGTCAAAGACCAGAATAGGGGCGTCGAGCATCAGGGTGCGGGCGATGGCGACGCGCTGCTTCTGCCCGCCTGAAAGAGTGACGCCGCGTTCGCCGACCATGGTGTCATACCCGCTTGTGAAGGAAAGGATAGACTGGTCGATATCGGCAATTTCGGCGCTGCGGCGGATGTGCTCCATCGAGCCGTCACGGGCCGCGATAGCGATATTTTGCTCGATGGTCTTGGAAAAGAGGAAGGGCTCCTGTAAAACGACGCCGACGTTTCGGCGCAGGTAATCGCGGTCAATATCCCGCAGGTCGACGCCGCCGATGGTGATGCGCCCGCCGTCCTCCGGCAGGTCGTACAGGCGGTTGAGCAGATAGGTAATGGTAGATTTGCCCGACCCTGTGGCGCCCAGGATGCCGAAGGTGGTGCCCTTTTTGATGGTAAAGCTGAGGTCCTTGAGCACGGGCTGGTCCTCATACCGGAAGGAGACGTGGTCAAAAACAATATCGGCGGAGAGGTCGGGCCTTTGAGCGTCCGGCTCTTCCTGCTCGGCCTCGGCGCAGAGGATTTCGTTGAGACGGCGCAGCGAGACGCCGGTTTTGCTCATTTCCGACAGGGTGCGGCCCAGGGAACGCACCGGCCAGGCGAGGGTCTGATTATAGGAAACAAAGACGAGGAATTCGCCCAGCGTGATTTCGCCCCTTACGGCGAACAGCGCGCCGAAAACGATGACGGTCAGCACCTGCAGACCGGTGACGACGTCGCCCAGGCCCCAGTAGGCGCCGAGGGTATAGCCGAGATCGATCCATTTGCGGGCAAAAGTATTGTTCTTTTCGTCAAACCGTTCGACTTCGTACTGCTCGCGGCCAAAGGCGCGCACGACGCGCACGCCGGTCAGGTTTTCCTGCACAGTGACCATCAGCTCGCCCTCCGCTTCGTCGGCGGCGAGAAACTGGCGCGAGATGCGCGAATAATAAATGCCGGAATAGAGCATGACGACAGGCACGAAAATGAGGGCGATGAGGGACAGCTTGACGTTCATGGAAAACATGAGGGCCAGCGCCGTCAGCACAAGTATGGCGGTGCGCACCACTTCGATGAGCTGGCCGGCGATGAAGTTGCGCACGACGTCGACGTCGCTGGTACAGCGCTGGATGATATCGCCCGTCTGATTGCGGGTGTGCCAGGAAAAGGGCAGGCGCTGGACATGGGAAAACAGGGTATTGCGCAGGGAGCGTACAAGCCCTTCCGTCCCGCGGGCGACCCCCATGCGCGACAGGAAATTGAAAAGGCCGGACAGCAGGGAAAAGACGACGACAAACAAAGCGCACAGCAAAAGGTGAGTGCGCAGAAAACCGCGGCCGCCGGTCTCTTCAATGGCGCGGACGGCAAAATCGGGCAGGGCAAAGGGAACGTCGCCAATGACCGAGTCGACAGTGATGCGGATGACCTGGGGCATGAGGAACTGAAACAGGATGCTCAGCGCGCTGGCCGCGACGGCGAGAATGAAAAAGCGCTTGAACCCGTGGGCAAAGCGCAGGAGCATCCGGCTTGTACGCTGATCTCTCTGATATTCCGGCATGATAGTTCTCCTTGAAAAAGAGTATGGGTGTCCGGCAGGGAAACAGACGGGGCTGCTTTCTTTCATTGTGCCATGTTTTGCCGGAAAAAGCAAGGGGGCGGGCCAGGGGGATGCTGGAGAGGGGATGGGATGAGGGGAGGATTTTGTTCACAAATTCACATATTATTCACCCATACAGATACGCAGCCCATTATAATAAGGAGAAAAGAGAGGAGTTTTGCCATGAATCAGGATAAGAAGCCTTCCAGATCCATATTTCATTATTACCTGGTCATTCTGCTCATTGTTATGCTGCTCAACGCGCTGGTCTTCCCGCGGATGATGAGTGGCGACATTGTCACCGTCGACTACGGCACGTTTACCCGCTAGCTGGAGGAGGGGAAAATCACGACGGTGGAGATGGACGAGACGGGCACCACCATCTACTACCTGAAGGAGGACCCCGACAAGCTGGGGGAAGGGGAGGTGCCGACCATTTACGCCGTCGGCGCGTGGCCGAACGACGTCAGCCTGGCGGACAGGCTCAATGAGTCGGGCGTCACCTTCTCCAAGGTGGTGCCGCAGGAAAACTCGCCCCTGGTTGACTTTTTGCTGACGTGGGTGCTGCCCATCGGGCTGATGGTTCTGTTCATGAACCTGTTGATGCGAGGTATGCAAAAGCGTATGGGGGGCAACGCACTGGCGCTGGGCAAATCCAACGCCAAGATTTACGTTTCGGCGCAGACCGGAAAAACCTTTGATGACGTCGCCGGTCAGGACGAGGCTAAGGAGGCGCTGATGGAGATCGTCGATTACCTGCATGCGCCGCAGAAATACCGTGAAATCGGTGCGCACATGCCCAAGGGGGCGCTGCTGGTCGGCCCGCCGGGTACCGGCAAGACCCTTCTGGCAAAAGCCGTCGCCGGCGAAGCGGGTGTGCCCTTCTTCTCCATTTCCGGGTCGGAGTTTGTCGAAATGTTCGTCGGTATGGGCGCGGCGCGCGTGCGCGACCTGTTCAAGCAGGCGCAGGAAAAGGCGCCGTGCATTATCTTTATCGACGAAATTGACACCATCGGCAAAAAGCGCGACAGCTCGGGCGTCGGCGGCAACGACGAGCGCGAGCAGACGCTCAACCAGCTTCTGGCCGAAATGGACGGGTTTGACGGGGGTAGCGGCGTCGTCATCCTGGCCGCGACCAACCGGCCGGAGACGCTGGATAAGGCCCTTTTGCGGCCGGGGCGCTTTGACAGGCGTATCCCTGTCGAGCTGCCTGATTTGCAGGGGCGTATCGCCATTCTGAACGTCCACGCCAAGGACGTCAAGATGAGCGGAAGCGTCGATATGGCGCCGGTGGCGCGGGCGACGTCGGGCGCGTAGGGTGCAGAGCTTGCCAATATCATCAACGAAGCGGCGCTGCGCGCCGTGCGCATGGGGCGCAGCGAGGTGGCGCAGGGCGACCTGGACGAGGCTGTCGAGACCGTCATCGCCGGGGCGCAGCGCAAGGGGGCCGTTATCTCCGACAGGGAGAAGCGCATCATCGCTTACCATGAAATCGGCCACGCCCTGGTCGCCGCGCGGCAGAGCGATTCGGCGCCGGTGACCAAGATCACCATCATCCCCCGCACGTCGGGTGCGCTGGGCTATACCATGCAGGTAGACGAGGAAGAGAAATTCCTCATGACGCGGGACGAGGCCTTTAACAAGATCGCCACGCTGACAGGCGGCCGCGCTGCGGAGGAGATTGTTTTTTCCGTCAGCACGTCGGGGGCGTCCAACGACATTGAGCAGGCGACGCGTCTGGCCCGCGCGATGGTCACGCGGTATGGCATGAGCCAGAGCTTCGGCATGACGGCGTTGGAGACGTTGAACAACCAGTATCTGGGCGGCGACACTTCGCTGGCCTGCTCGCCGGAAACGGCGGCGCGGGTCGACGCCGAGGTCATGGACATCATTCGCAAGGCGCATGAAAAGGCGGTCAGCATCCTGCAGGAAAGCCGCGAAAAGCTGGACGAGCTGGCGACCTACCTGCTCAAAAAAGAGACCATCACCGGCGAGGAGTTCATGCAGATCCTGCACAGCGGGGAATAAGCAGAAGACCCGGAGGGGATTCCCTCCGGGTTCTTTTTCGGGCGCGCAGGCGCGGGCTTTTTATGTAGGGCTACGGCCGTCAAGCTGGCAGGCCAGGTCGTCGAACAGGGCCTGGACGGCGGCTTCACATTCCGGGCTGTCGGGCGCCATGCCTTGGGCCAGGATGGGGCTGCCGCCCCCTCTGCCGCCAAACCGGGAGCAAAGGGCCTGGACGGCGCGGCCGAGGTCGGGGCCTTCCTTGGCTTTGCTGCGCATGAAAAGCAGGGCAAGCTGCGCGTTTTGGCGCACGGCAAAGAGCAGGGCGGTCGGCTGCTCGGAACACAGGGCTTCGGCGACCTGACGCAGATGCTTGACGTCGCCGCCGTCGAGCAGGGCGCAGCAGAAGCGGCCCATTTGGATGGGGTGGCAGCGGGCGGCCCACAGGGCGGCGTCCGACTGTAGAAGGGCTTCGCGCAGGGCGTGGTTTTGCGACTCAAGAGCATCCTTGCGTTCTAAAAGGGCGGCGTGGGCCTGCTCAAGCTGCGCCAGGCTTTCGCAGGACAAGGACTGCTGCATTTGCAGCAGGACGATGGAGAGTGACTGCCGGGCGGCGGAGG
>CAJMOV010000088.1 GCA_905215125.1 uncultured bacterium
GAAGGAAAGGGTTGCGATTGGCGGATTAAAAGAAAACCCAATTCCATCGCCGGCAGAGTAGCTCCGGCGACAATGAACACAGTCCCTGTCGGCCCCGTGCCCTGGGCATGGACAGGGTGATCCAAAGGGAGGTATAAAAACGCATGAAGCTGACGGAAAAACACTGGAAGGCGGCTGAGCAGATGCTGCCGCAAAACGCAGAAAAGCTGCTGCTGAACGGACAGTTCCGGCCCTGGTTTCTGCCAGGGGACAAGCTGGTCTTCCGAAAGGAAAGCTGGGTAAAGAAGGAAAAGGTTATCCGGTATATGCTGGTGGACTGCAAAACCGGCGTGCAAAGGGAGCTGCTGGACATCAAAAAACTGATGTCCCGTTTAAAACGCCTGGGTAAAGAGCCGGCCGAAGGCAAAACGCTGGATATTACGCCGCTGTATGTACTGGAAACCGGGGCGGTCGGCTTCCTGCACAGCGACGGGACGGAATATCTTTTTGACGGTCAGCGCCTGCAGCGTCTGCATAAGGCGCCGCCCTATGGCTTTTCTCTCAACCCAAGCCGGCGCTGGGCCGCGGCGACGCGGCGCAACAATCTGCATATTTATGATTTGAAAAACGGCATTGCCAGCCGCGTGACCAAGGACGGCGGCAATTACAACGCTTACGCCGCGCGCATTGAAGGGGATACTTATTTCCTGCGCCACAGGCTGGAGGAGCACGTCGAGCCTGTCGGTGTGGAATGGGCGCCGCATGGCAGCCGGTTTTTGACCTACCGTCTGGATCAGCGCAAGGTAGAGCCGTTGCCCCTTGTGCAGCAGGTCCCGAAGGAGGGGATGCGCCCCGTCCTGCACGAAATTCGCTATACCCTGCCGGGGGAGACGGCGCCGCTGTGCTATTTCTACGTTGGCGACGCCAAAAATGGCGCTGTGCGCCGCGTGCAATGCGACCCTGTCGAGCTTCCCTTTTTGCAGCCAACCCTCAATGGCTACGGTATGCTTGGTTGGTCGCAGGAAGGGAACCTGGGTGCCTGCTGGCGCATGAGCCGCGACCATAAAAGGGTCGAAATGCTGCTGATCGACCCCGATACCGGCGGGACAAAACGCCTGTTTACCGAAGAAAGCGACACGTTCCTTTTCTTTGACTTCCACCGCCTGGTTGCGTCCCACCGCGATGTACGCGGGCGCGACGGGCTGCCGCTGTTTATCCTGTCGGAAAAGCTGCACAGCCTGTTCTGGCTGAGCGAGCGCGATGGATATATGCACATTTACCAGTATGATACCGAGCGCGACGGAGAGCACCGCCAGCTGACAAAGGGCGACTTTGTCGTGCACCAGCTGCTGCATCTGGATGCCGAGGGGGAAAAGCTGTACTTTACCGCGTCTGGAAGAGAAGCCAATACCCGTCCGTACCAGCGGTATCTATATGTCGTTGATTTGCAGAGCGGCGAAATGACGCTGCTGTCCCGGGTTAAGGGGGATCACTGCATCTATTTCTCGCCCGATGGAAAATACTATACCGACACGGTTTCCGCCTGTGACGAACCGCAGGCGACAACGCTGCATACCGTCGGCAAGGATGAGGAGGAGCCCGTTCAGCTGTGCGCCTGCGACGACAGCCTGCTGGTCAAGGCGGGACTGACCTATCCCATCTTCTTCACAGAAAAAGGGGCGGACGGGGTCACGGATGTCACCGGAGTGCTCATCATGCCAGCCCATTTTGACGCGGAAAAGAAGTATCCTGTCGTCGACTACTACTACGGCGGCAACCAGACCATCAACCAGCCCTGCACCTTCTATGACTATCTGCAGGCCGGCTTTACCCCGTCGCTGTCCCAGCTGGAGTGTGTCTGCGTCATCATCGACGGGCGGGGTACCCCGCTGCGCGGTCGGAAATATCATCAGTATTGCTACCGCAATATGGGCGACTGCGCCGGGATGGAGGATCACGTTGCCGTCATCCGCCGCCTGTGCGAAAAATATTCCTTTATGGACGCCGATCACATCGGCGTGTGGGGGCACAGCGGAGGCGGCTTCGGCGCGTTCCATTGCATGACGCAGCATCCCGAGGTGTACAAAGTAGGCGTCGCCAGCGGCGGTAACCATTATCAGGAGCTGTATAACGCCGAATGGTCAGAGCGCTTTATGGGCGGGTACGACGCTGAGGCGCTGGCGGCCCAAAGCGCCGGCGCTCTTGCCGGAAAGCTGGAGGGAAAGCTGCTGCTCATTCACGGCGAGCTGGACGATAACGTACACCCGGCCAATACCCTGCGAATCGTCGATGAGCTCATCAAGGCCGATAAGGATTTTGATTTCCTGCTCATTCCCAACAAGCATCACCAGCTGAGCGACATGCCCTATTATCAGCGTCGGGTGCTGCAATACCTGGCGGAAAATCTGCACGGACGCAGATAATGCGCCTACAATACCGGGTTTCGCAGGAGGAAGAGGGGCGCGCACTGCGCGATATACTGCGCCGCAGCATGGGGCTGTCCGCATCGCTTGTCAAAGCGGTCAAGCGCCTGCCGGACGGTATTTTGCTTGACGGCGCGCCGGCACATACCAATGCGGCTGTGCGTGCGGGGCAGCTGGTGTCGGTATCAGCCGGCCCGGCGGCCGTGCGGACAGAGCCCGGCGGCCCGGCGCCCCCCATGCCCCCGGTGCTGTATGAGGATGACGCCCTGCTCGTCGTCAACAAGCCTGCGGGTATGGCGGTGCATCCGACGGCCGGCATCCCCTGCGGCACGCTGTACGACGCAGCGATGGCTTATCTGGACGGCGCGGACAGCTTTTGCCCTGTCAGCCGTCTGGACAGGCACACGTCGGGAGTGCTGTGCGCGGCGAAAAACCGGCTGTGCGCCCAGCGCCTGTCAAAACAGATGGAGTGCGGCGTTATGGGCCGGGTCTATCTTGCCGTCCTTACTGGCGGCGGCCTGCCGGACGAAGGGACGGTCGACGCTCCCATTGGCCTTGCGGATGGAGAAGGGCTGCGCCGCACCGTCCGCCCAGACGGCCGGCGCGCCGTCACCCATTATAGCATTTTGCAGCGGACGCCGGGGCGTATGCTAGCACAGCTGCGGCTGGAAACGGGGCGCACCCACCAGATCCGCGTGCATATGGCGTATCTGGGCCATCCTGTCGCCGGGGATTTTCTTTATGGCGAAGAGGAAAGCGGGCATCCCGGCTTTGCGCTGCACGCGTATTCCATTCGCCTGCTTCACCCTGTTACGGGGAGGGAAATGGAGCTTACAGCCGAACCGCCCCCCTCCTTTTTTGCATTTTTGCAGCAGGAATGAAATGCCAAAGGGAAAAACGGTTGACAAAACAAAAAAACGGCATATAATAAGAATACATAATCATGTGAAAAGCCACGATGGGGAGAGTATCTCAGACAATACGCAGCACAGAGAGCCGGGGGTGGTGAAAGCCCGGACTGCGCGGTCTGGGGGAAGAACGCCCCGGAGCTGCTGACCGAACGCGGGCAGGCCCGCCAGTAGGCTCAGACGCGGGCGGCGCGTTACAGCCGCAACGGGTCGGCGTCCATTGGGATTGTCCCGCCCGGACGGAGTGGCCGCAAAAGCGGCTGAATTGGGTGGCACCGCGGAAGTATAGAGCCTTTCGCCCCATATTGGGGCGGGGGCTCTTTATTTTTCCCTTCTCCAGGAAAGGAGAAGCACATGCTGAAAAGAACAACGTACTGCGGCGTCCTGCGCGAAGGGGACGTCGGACGGGAGGTGACGGCCGCCGGTTGGGTACAGTCCCGCAGGGACATGGGGGGCGTCATCTTTGTGGATTTGCGCGACCGGGAAGGGATCTTGCAGGCGGTCTTTGAGCAGGGGTGCATGACGCCCCAGCAATTTGCCTGGGCCGAGGGCCTGCGGGATGAGACGGTCATCGCCGTGCGCGGCGTCGTGCGCCTGCGGGGAGAGGAAACGGTAAACGACAGGCTGGAGACCGGCCGCGTCGAGCTGTGCGTGGGCGAGCTGGAGATTTTAAGCGAAAGCGCCCGCCTGCCCTTTCCCCTGGACAAGGGGGAAGGGGTGCGGGAAGAGCTGCGGCTGCACTACCGCTTTTTGGACCTGCGGCGCGCGCAGATGCAGAGAAACCTGCGCTTTCGCCACAAGGTAGCGCAGGTGACGGCCCAGTACCTGACGGATGCTGGCTTTACCGAGGTGGAAACACCCATCCTGACCAAGTCGACCCCCGAGGGCGCGCGCGATTACCTGGTGCCGTCCCGTACGCACCCCGGTGAGTTTTACGCCCTGCCGCAGTCGCCGCAAATCTTCAAGCAGCTGCTTATGGCGGGCGGCGTTGACCGCTATTACCAAATTGCCCGGTGCTTCCGCGACGAGGATTTGCGGGCCGATCGCCAGCCGGAGTTTACGCAGGTCGACATGGAGATGTCCTTTGTCGAGCAGGAGGATGTGCTCGCCCACCTGGAAGGGCTGCTTTGCCATATCTTTCGAGAAGCGGCGGGCGTTGAGCTGCCGCGGCCCTTCCCCCGGCTGACCTGGCAGGAGGCCATGGACACCTACGGCAGCGACAAGCCCGATCTGCGCTTTGGCCTGCCCATCGTTGAATTGAGTGGTTGGGCGCGTGGCTGCGGCTTCTCCGTGCTGGAAAGGGCCGACGTCGTCCGCGCCATCTGCGTGCCGGGCGGGGCGGATATGAGTCGCGGCGATATCGACGCGCTGACGGCCGACGCCGTCGGACTGGGGGCCAAAGGTATGGCATGGGTCGCCATCCGGCCCGACGGCAGCCTAAACACCATCCTGACCAAGTATTTGTCCGGGGAGAAGCTGCAGGAGCTGTTTGCCCGCACAGGAGCCAGGGCAGGGGATTTTATCCTGTTCTGCGCGGATACGCTGGACACCGTCCGGCGGGTACTGGGCGGGCTGCGCCTGCGCCTGGCTGACCGGCTTTCGCTGCGCCGGAAAGAGCACGCCCTGCTCTTTGTCACCGATTTTCCCATGTTTGAATATTCCGAGGAGGAGGGGCGGTATGTCGCCGCCCACCATCCCTTTACCATGCCGCGGCCGCAGGATCTGGAAAAGCTGGAAAACGATCCCGGTTCGGCACTTGCTCTGGCGTATGACGCGGTGCTCAACGGCGTCGAGCTGGGCTCGGGCAGCATCCGCATTCATCGCAGCGACATCCAGCAGCGGGTTTTTCGCGCGCTGGGCTTTACAGACGGCGAAATCGCCCGCCGCTTCGGCTTTATGGTCGACGCCTTCCGTTACGGCACGCCGCCGCACGGCGGGTTTGCCTTTGGGCTGGACCGCCTGGTCATGCTGCTGTGCGGTGCGTCCAGCCTGCGTGAAGTAATCGCCTTTCCCAAGCTGCGCGACGCGTCCTGCCCCTTGTCGGGTGCGCCCAGCGCTGTGGACGCGCAGCAGCTGCGCATTTTGGGGCTGGATAATGTCGGCGCCCCGGATATGGAGGTGGGGAATATGCCCCAGGTAGAAAGCAAAGCCCTTGCCCGTTTGGCGCGGTTAAGCCCTTCCGCCGGACAGGGGCTGGAAGAGGATTTACGCAGCATGGTGCGCTTTGCTTCCCGTCTGCGGGACGACATCGGCGCGCCGCCCGTCCAGCGTCCGGTCAACGTCCTGCGCAGCGATGAGCCGGCAGACTGTCTGCCGCGGGAAACGCTGCTCTCGGGTGCGCCGGACAGCCGTGAAGGCTGCTTTTGGGTGCCGCAGGGTGCCTTAGGGGAGGATGCGCAATGAAGCAGATAACGGAGATGACAGTGCGCGCCCTGTGCGCAGCGCTGCAAAAGAAGGAAATCTCGGCCCGCGAAGCGGCGCAGGGATATCTGGACGCCATCGGCGCGCGCGAAGAGCATGTCGGGGCTTATATCACCGTGACGGCAAAGTATGCGCTGGATCGGGCCGGCGCCGTCGACGCCGCCCGATCCGCAGGGCAGGCTATGCCTATGCTGGCCGGGGTCCCCATGGGCATAAAAGACAACATCTGTACAAAAGGGGTCAGGACAACCTGTGCTTCCCGTATGCTGGAGGGCTTTGTCCCCCCGTACAGCGCCACCGTTTTCCAGCGGCTGGAGGAACAGGGGGCCGTTTTGCTCGGCAAGCTCAACATGGATGAGTTCGCCATGGGGTCGACGACGGAAAGCTCGTACTTCCATCCCACGCGCAACCCATGCGCGCCGGGGCATGTCCCGGGTGGAAGCTCGGGCGGGTCGGCGGCCGCTGTCGCGGCGGGGGAAGCCGCCTTTGCGCTGGGCAGCGATACGGGCGGATCCATCCGCCAGCCGGCCGCCTTCTGCGGCGTTGTCGGACTCAAGCCGACCTATGGGGCCGTGTCGCGGTACGGGCTGGTCGCCTTTGCGTCCTCGCTGGATCAAATCGGCCCGCTGACGCGCGACGTCGCCGACGCGGCGCTGGTCTTTTCCGCCATCGCCGGACGGGACGCGCGGGACGCCACCAGCCGCGAACAGGACTGGGCCGGGCTATTGGACGGCCTGGAGCAGGGCGTCGCCGGCCTGCGTGTCGGCCTGCCGCGCCAATGCTACGGCCCGGGCGTCGCGCCTGCCGTTAAAGACAGGGTGCTGGGAGCGGCGCGTATGCTGGAGGGCCTGGGCGCGCGTGTCGAAGAAATTTCCCTGCCGGCTCTGGAGCAGGCCCTGCCGGCCTATTATATCATGTCGAGCGCCGAGGCGTCGTCCAACCTGGCCCGCTTCGACGGGGTGCGGTACGGCCACCGCGCCGCGGGTTGCCGCAGTATCGATGAGCTATTTGAAAAAAGCCGTGACGAGGGCTTCGGCCCCGAGGTCAAGCGGCGCATCCTGATGGGCAGCTTTGTGCTGAGCGCCGGCTATCAGGAGGCCTATTACAAAAAGGCGCTGCGAGCGCGCGACGGCGTCTGCGCCGCCTTTGACGAGGCGTTTGCCGGTTTTGACCTGCTGCTCACCCCGGTTACGCCGACGCCGCCGTGGAAGCTGGGGCACAGGCGATCCGACCCGACGGAGGTTTATCTGGAGGATGTCTTTACCGTGCCTGTCAACCTGGCAGGGGCGCCGGCGCTGTCCCTGCCCGTCGGGGCGGACGAAGGAGGCCTGCCTATCGGGGCGCAGCTTATTGCGCCGCACTTTGGAGAAAAAAACCTTCTGCGCGCCGCGCGAGCGCTGGAACTGATGCTGAAAGGGGGGCAGCAGGCATGAAAACAGCCTATGAAATGGTCATCGGCGTAGAAATCCACGCCGAGCTCAAGACAAAAACCAAGATTTTCTGTTCCTGTCCGACCGACTTTGGGGCAGAACCCAATACCCAGTGCTGCCCTATCTGCACCGGGATGCCGGGGGCGCTGCCAGTGCTCAACCGCGACGTCGTCCGCCTGGCCGTCATGGCAGGGCTGGCTACAAGCTGCTCGATCAATCGCCATTCGGTGCAGGACCGCAAAAACTACTTTTATCCCGATCTGCCCAAGGCATACCAGATTTCCCAGTACGACCTGCCCCTTTGCGAGCACGGATATATAGATATAAGTACGTCTAAGGGGGAAAAACGTGTCGGCATAACCAGAATTCATATCGAGGAGGACGCGGGCAAGCTTGTCCACCACGAGAAATACGGTACCATGATAGACTGCAACCGCTGCGGCGTGCCTCTCATTGAGATAGTGTCGGAGCCCGATATGCGCAGTGCCGAAGAGGCCGT
>CAJMOV010000089.1 GCA_905215125.1 uncultured bacterium
ATCACCTACGGCACCAACAACGAGATGGGCTTCGACTACCTGCGCGACAACATGGCCATCTATAAGGAAGAAATGGTGCAGCGCGGCCACCACTTCGCCATCGTCGACGAGGTCGACTCTATTTTGATAGACGAAGCGCGCACCCCGCTCATCATTTCCGGCCAGGGGGACAAATCGACTGAAATGTACGCCGTAGCCGACCGCTTTGCCGCGACGCTGACCCCCCTCAAGGTCGTGGAAGTCGACGCCAAGGAAAGCCAGGACGACATCGACGCCGATTATATCATCGACGAAAAGGCCAAGACGGCCACCATCACTCCGCGCGGCGTGCGCAAGGCGGAAGCCTACTTCAAGCTTGACAACCTGACAGACCCGGAAAACATGACGCTGATGCACCACATCAACCAGGCTATCAAGGCCCGCGGCGTCATGAAAAAAGACGTCGACTACGTCGTTCGCGAGGGGCAGATCATCATCGTCGACGAGTTTACCGGCCGCTTGATGTTCGGCCGCCGCTATAACGAGGGCCTGCACCAGGCCATTGAAGCCAAGGAAAAGGTCAAGGTGCTGCGTGAAAGCAAGACGTTGGCCACCATCACCTTTCAAAATTATTTCCGCCTTTACCACAAGCTGTCCGGCATGACGGGCACCGCCCTCACCGAAGAGGAGGAGTTCCGCCACATCTACAAGCTGGACGTCATCGAAATCCCCACCAACAAGCCCCTCATCCGCATCGACAACCCCGACAAGGTCTTTAAAAACGAGAAGGGCAAGTTCCAGGCGGCCATCCGCACCATTAAAGAATGTAACGAAAAGGGCCAGCCCATCCTGGTCGGCACCGTCTCCATTGAACGCAGCGAGCTTTTGTCCGACATGCTCAGGCGCGAGGGCATCAAGCATCAGGTCCTCAACGCCAAGCACCACGAGAAGGAAGCGCACATCGTCGCCCAGGCCGGCCGGCCCTACGCCGTCACCATCGCGACCAACATGGCCGGCCGCGGCACCGACATCATGCTGGGCGGCAACCCGGAGTTTATGGCCCGCGACGATTTGAGTAAATCGGGCATGAGCGACGAGCTATTGAGCGAGGCGACCGGCTATGCCGACACCGACGACGAGGAAATTCTTGCCGCCCGCGCCCTGTATGCTGAAAAGCTGGAAAAATACCGCGCCGAAACCAAAGAGGACGCCGAGTTTGTCCGTAAGGCCGGCGGGCTTTATATTCTCGGCACCGAGCGGCATGAATCCCGGCGTATCGACAACCAGCTGCGCGGCCGCGCCGGCCGCCAGGGCGACCCGGGCGAAAGCGTCTTTTATTTGTCGCTGGAAGACGATCTCATGCGCCTGTTCGGCTCCGACCGCGTCAAAAACATGATGGAATCCATCGGCATCCCCGACGACGAGCCCATCGACCAGCGCATCCTGTCCGGCGCCATCGAGCAGGCGCAGCGCAAGGTGGAAGGGCGCAACTTCCAGTCGCGCAAATACGTTCTGGAATACGACGACGTCATGAACCGCCAGCGCGAAATCATCTACGGCCAGCGCGCCCAGGTCCTGGCGGGGGAGGATATCCGGCCGCAGATTTTGTCCATGATCGATTCCTCTATCGACAAGACGGTCAAGGAAATAGCCGGCGGCAAGAATTATCTGGATACCTGGCAGGCAGAAGAAATCGTCAAGCGCTATACCCGCGTGTTTATCGCGCCGGACGAGGTGCTTTTCACCAAGCAGGATCTGGAGACCATGACGCCCGACGACGTCGCCGAACGCATCAAGGCCCGCGCGCATCAGGAATACGAGGCCAAGGAAAAGATCCTGGGCAGCGAAATCATGCGCGAGCTTGAGCGCGTCGTGCTGCTGCGCACCGTCGACGAAAAGTGGATGGACCACATCGACGCCATGCATGAGCTGCGCCGCGGCATCGGTCTCAACGCCTACGCCCAGCAGAACCCCGTTTTGGAATATAAAAAGCAGGGCTTTGACATGTTTGAAGCCATGATTGACGAGGTGCGCGAGGAAACGGCGCGGATCATCTTCCTGGCCCAGATCCGCGGCGAAGGGCCCAAGCGCGAAAAGGTCGCCAAGGAGAGTTCAGCCACCGGCGCCAGTGACGGCAGCGCCCCGTCCCAACAGCCGGTACGCAAGGGTAAAAAGCCGGGCAGGAACGATCCCTGTCCCTGCGGCAGCGGCCTGAAATACAAAAAGTGCTGCGGACGCAACGAATAATCGCCCCACTAAAAATGAATAGGTTAAAAAGGAGAGGCATATCTGCCTCTCCTTTTTCATCCTATCGGCTTTTCAACACAGCAAGACGGTCAGGCGTCACCAGATGCGGAAGGGGAGGGCGGCATTCGTCACAACGGCAAAAACCGCCGCGAGCGCCAGCATGGCGGCCATTTCCTTTGCCGGCCGGCGCAGCACCGCCAACGCCGCCAGCAGGGCAGCCAGCTGGAGCGCGGATATCAGCGAGATATAGAGCATCCCATAGGCAAACGCGCAATTGATAAAGACGCTGACGATCGCCGCAGATAAAACAAGGGCGGCGGGGCCCTTACCCCTGGCGTACCAGCACAGACAGGCGAGGGCAGGGGAGATAAGGGTAAAGCCGGCCCAAATCATAGCGTAGCCTTTGGGAAAGAAGCCCGCGACAAAATGGCAGTACAGGTAATAGCCACTTATCATGGCGGCGAGGAAGCCGAACACATGGACGCCCGCCCGCAGCGGGCTGCTGCTGTAAACGGCGATACAGAGGGAAAGCAAAAGCCATGGGGCAAAAGAGCCTAAAAAGTTATGGAAATCCAGCGCGTCGTCAATGGCCTGTAAAAGTCCGGGCAGCGATGTCTGGCAAAAATCCAAATACTTGGAAAACACGCCCAGGCAGAAGCCCAATAGAATGACGCACAGGACAGTGGCCGCCTGCCTTCCCGGCGTTTGCGCCGGCCCTTTTTGCCGGATGGCGTCTAACTGTTTTTTCATAAAAGCTCCTTCATCGCCCGGCGGCGGCACAAGCTGTCAGGATAACGGATGAAAAGTCAGCCATGAGCCGGAATACTAAAAAAGGCGGCAAAATGTGCGCGGAACGCCCGCTGCAAGTCCGCCAGATCGCCGACATACAGGCTTCCCTGCCCAGCTCGGAAGAAATTACGCGCTGCGGCTTAACAGAGAGCCCAGCGCTTGCGGTTGAGCCGCCGTCTGTTTCTGCGTTATATAACAGCCTGACGCTACCGGGCACAATATGAGCCTTTAAAACACGGCCTATTTCGTTCTTGAACGGGGGACAAAGCTGTCGTCAAAGACAATGGGGCCGTGCTCATCCTCCCAGGCTTCGATGCGGGCTAAAATCAGCTGCTCAATTTCCTTGTTGGTCGAACGCCCGCTGCGGTCTGCGATATATTTTAATTTATCCAGTGTTTCACTCGGGATGCGCAGAGTATATTGGGGAGGTCTATTTGGTGTTGGCATTTTGATGTCCTCCTGTTGTCAATATGGCAACACATTAACACAAAAAATTTTTTTTGAAAAGCTATTGACATCACAGTGACGTCAAATCATAATAAATGATGTCAATTTGACATCAGAAGAACGGTAAGTTCTTAGCTGGCCAGTTTAGAGCCTATCATTTGTTAATGAAGCACAAGAGAAAAAGGAGGAAAAAGCATGAACGACGCAGTTGAAAAAGCAGCAGAGAGAAAATCAGGCAGGCATGAGCTGCACCGCCTGATACGGTGGATCAGGGATAACCCGGACGACTGGGAACGGATTTGCCACCTGGAAAGCAGTGACCTTAAATCCGAATATGTCGCCAGCCTGGTTGAAAGGCTGTATCAGGAAAACCTGTACACGCTGATGCTGCTCGTCATTTTCAGCAGCCAGTACAGGTATGACATCAGTCAGGCTATTAATAAGACAAATTATGAGTGTTTTCTGGACATTCCCATGGACACCCTGCTTGAACGCTTCCGCAAAAATATAGAAATGACGGCCTTGGAATGGGGACAGTGCAAACGGTAGGGGGAAACCGGCCGGGGGATATCAGACTTCCCCGGCCGTCAAGCCATGCTTTACAGAGCTGACCTTTCTGATATAGACAGTCAGCAGCTTCCGGCACCCCAGGCCCATCAGGAACACCAGCGCGCCGGCTGCAAGGGACACAAAAAATTCCGCAGTCGGGCTGAAGACAAGGACGCCGTTAAAAACCACGCCGATGTCGTTGATATAAGGAATCCCCAGCTCAAAGGCGATGTTGAGCAGCTTGACCACCGCGAAAAGCGGCAGCGCGGCCCCGCAAATCAGAAAGGCCGGGATCATAATGGCCAGGCAGGGCACAACGATCAGCCCGGACAGGCCGACTACGCTGTAAAAGGCGCAGGCCGTCAGAAAACGCTTCCAGCCAAAGACCCTGCGCTGAACAAGGGCTTCGCCAAGGTAGTTCCGCGCCCATTCCCGCGGGCTGCCCAGCCGGTCCAGAATCTGTGCGGCGGAAAAGCCGTCGTTTTCCAGTTCCACCATGGAACTTTTGATTTCCCGGACAATATCGACCCGTTCCGAAGCGGGCAGCGGCCGCAGCTTTCTGTCGATGGCAGCTAAATAGTTTTCCAGTTCTGTTTGCATTGTGTTTACTCTCCCTTCAGTCCCGAAATGGCGGTCAGCAGATCGTCCCATTCCTGCGAAAGGGCGGCTGAATAGCGTTTGCCTTCCGGAGTTAAAGCATAATATTTTCTGGGCGGCAGGCCTTCGGCCGAATCCTGCCAGGATGAGGAAAGGTAGCCTTCCTTCAGCAGCCGGCGCAGCAGGGGATAAATGGTGCTTTCCTTTGCTGCAATACAGGGATAACGCCCAATTTCCTGTAAAATCTCATATCCGTAACAGCTTTTCCTGCCCAGCATCAGCAGGATGCAGTATTCCAGCGTACCCCTGCGGATTTGCGATCTCCATTCTTCGATTTGCATAATACACCTCCATGACACAGTATATCGTACTACATAGTATATCGCTTGTCAAGAGTAGAATGTACAAAACAATATAAAATTACAGGGAAAGCTGTGGTATCATATAACAAAAAAAGGAGCTGTCCCTATGCTGAAACTTTTGAAGAATGCCCAGGTGTATGCCCCGCAGCCCATCGGACGGCAGGACGTTCTGATTGCCGGGGAAAAAATTCTGCGTATCGCACCCAGAATTGAAGGCTACGACCATCTGCCTGACGTGGAGATCTACGATATTAACGGCGCTATTCTGGCGCCCGGGCTGATTGACCTGCATGTCCATGTTACAGGCGGTGGGGGAGAGCAGGGGCCCGTCTCCCGGGTGCCGGAAATCAAGCTGTCGGAGCTGGTGGAAAGCGGCATCACTACCGTCCTTGGCCTGCTGGGTACCGATGGAATTTCCCGCAGCATTGAAAACTTATTGTATAAAACAAGAGCGTTACAGCAAGAGGGAATCACTGCTTTTATGCTGACGGGCAGCTATGCCCTCCCTTCAGCCACCCTGACGGGGGATGTCACACGCGATATCGCCCTTTTAAACGAATGTGTCGGCGTCAAAGTTGCCCTCAGCGATCATCGCAGCTCCAACCTGTCGCTGCATGAGCTGATCCGCCTGGCGTCCGACGCGCGCATGGGGGGACTTATTTCCGGTAAGGCGGGCATAGTCGTCATGCACATGGGCGCCGGCCCCAAGCGGCTGGGGCTGGTGCGCCAGGCGCTGGAGGAAAGCGATATCCCCATCAAGACCTTTTTGCCCACCCATTGCGGCCGCAACGACGCCCTTATCGACGAGGCCATCGACTTTGCCCGCCTGGGCGGCGTCTTTGACATCACCGGCGACATCGACCCGACGCCCGAGCATTCCTGCGGGCGCATCCTGCGCCGCGCTATGGATGCCGGCATCCCGTCCGGGCATGTCACCATTTCGTCGGACGGCTGCGGCAGCCTGCCCCGCTTTGATGAAAAGGGGGAGTGCGTCGGCCTGACCTATTCCACCCCCGGCGTGCTGATGGTCGAGCTGCGCCACGCCGTATGCCGGGAAGGCCTGCCGCTGGAGCTGGTGCTGGAAGCGCTGACGTCCACGCCGGCAAAGGTGCTTGCCCAAACCGGCCGTAAGGGCTGTATCGCCCCGGGCGCTGACGCCGACCTGATGGTGCTTGACGACGATTTGCAGGTCTCCGGTCTCCTTGCCCGTGGGACGCTGGCCCGCTGGCAGGGTAAAACCCTGCTGCGCGGTACGTTCGAAGCCTGACGCGCAAGCTGGGGCGCGGCCGGTGCGCTCTCCTGTCTTCGCCGCATCCGGCAGGGGATGGCGGGCTGGGCCGGATCCGGAGCAGCAGAAGGACCGCCCTATCGGGCAGGCCGCATGGCCTGCCCGATTTTTTTTTGCGCCTCAGCGTCGGAATTGTAACCAATTTCATTCCCGCTGTTTTATCCAAAACGGAAATTTTCATAGGGGGTACTTGACAGTACTTTGGGCGCATACTATGATAATAGTGTCATAATACAGAACAATGTTCTGATATACGGAACAAAGGAGCCGCTTATGAAAGTTCTTATCGTCAATCCCGGTGCGACGTCCACCAAAATCGCCGTTTTTGATGGAGATAACGAGGTTTTCCGCCGCACCATTGATCATACGACAGAGGAATTGGCCTGCTTTGAGCATGTCGTCGACCAGTTTGCCTTCCGTCGCAGGCTCATTGTCGACGCGCTGCGTGAACAGGGGTATGCGCTGGGCGATTTTGCCGCCGTCTGCGGCCGCGGCGGGCTTCTGCGCCACATCCCGTCGGGCACCTACCTCATCAACGACCGCGTTATTGAAGACATCCAGAACCCGCCGTATGGCGAGCATGCTTCCAACCTGGGTGCGCTTCTGTCCAAAAGCATCGCTGACGAAGCGGGGATTCCCGCCTATTTTGTCGATCCCGTCTCAGTCGACGAGCTGACCGACGTCGCCCGTGTCAGTGGCTTCAAGGGTATGGAGCGCGAGAGCTTTTTCCACGCGCTTAACCAAAAGGGCATGGCCCGCGCCGCTGCGAAAAGGCTGGGCAGGCCGTATGAGGATCTCAATCTCATCGTCGTCCACATGGGGGGCGGCGTGTCGGTCGCCGCGCACCAGAAGGGCCGCGTCGTAGACATGTTCAACGTCAAGGACGAAGGCTCCTTCGCCATGGATCGCGGCGGCGGCCTGCCGGTCAACGCCGTTATCAACTTCTGCTTTTCCGGCAGGACAAAGGCCGAGGTCAAAAAGCTGCTCGGATCGCAGGCCGGTGTTTATTCCTATCTGGGCACCCGCGACTTCCGCGAGGTCGAGCAGCGCCGCACTGACGGAGATAAGCAGGCCGCGCTCATCTTTGACGCGCTGGTCTACCAGCATTGTAAGGACATCGGCGCTATGGCGGCCGTGCTGCGCTTCGACATCGACGCCATTGTCCTGACCGGCGGCATGGCAAACAGCAGCCTGCTGTGCAGCGAAATTTCCACCTATGTGCAAAAGTTGGCCCCTATCCTCATCCTGCCCGGCGAAGAAGAAATGCGTTCCCTGGCCGAAGGGGCCCTGCGCGTGCTGCGCGGAGAGGAGCAGGCACAAAAATACTAGACCTTCCTGTAGAATTACATCGTAAACAGCAAAAAGATAATCAAGTGAAAGCGGT
>CAJMOV010000090.1 GCA_905215125.1 uncultured bacterium
GGTAGAGCAGCTGGTAGCTCGTCGGGCTCATAACCCGGAGGCCGCAGGTTCAAATCCTGTCCCCGCAACCATCAATCCGCCGTTTCTTCTGAGAAACGGCGGATTTCTTATGTATTGCGGCGGAACGTTGGCCGGCCCGCCGTTTCGTATTTTTATACAGCGGGATCCGACTACCCCCGAGCCGAAGCTGCCGATACGCGCTTACCCGGCGCTGGCTGGGTTATCATAGGGAGAAGGGGATTTTTTGTGCTGGTAAAAATTGCAGAGCTTTAAAGCATACTCCCCACATGCTTGAGCCCTTTTTTGTTTTATCAGTACGGCTGTAGCTTTGGATATTCACTACCATTGTCATTAGCTTCATTGCGGCGGCGATCATCTGGATGCCGTTGGGCTGGGGCGGGAGGAGCGTCAAAGGACAGGCCGACGTTGAAGTCGCCAGGCGCGCTTGGATAAAGCCGGAAGGGCGAGGGGCAATCCTCAAAGGCGGCCTTGGCCAGTTGCCGCCGATGAAGGGGGCTGCGCCTTTTCCATCTGACAGGAAACAGCCCCGGGGGCCATCATCCGCCGGGGCTGCTGCTTTTACCCGTAAATATCGGCCCTGCGCGCGGAAAGCAGAGGAAGCTGGCTGCGCACGCGCTCATTTTCAGAGAAATCAACGTCCACAAGCAGCGTTTCCTGTCCGGTACCGGCGCGCGATAGGATTTCGCCCCACGGCGAGCAGGCGATCGAGTGGGCGTAGGAGACATAGCAGCCCTGCTCATCCCGCGCTGGCGCGGCGCCTAGGGTGAACAGCTGATTGTCGACAGCGCGCATACGGAAGGAAAGATCCCAGTGCATCGGCCCCGTCGTCATATTGAAGGCGGCGGGGACGACGACAGCCTGCGCCCCGTCCAGCGCCATCAGGCGGAAAAGCTCGGGAAAGCGGATGTCAAAGCAGATGCACAGCCCCAGCTTGACCCCGCCGGCGGTAAACAGGGTGGCGCAGTCCCCCGGCGTAAAGACTTCGGACTCCAAAAAGCGCTGGCCGCCCCTGACGTCGATGTCAAACAGATGCGCCTTGCGGTGACGGGCGATCTCCCGGCCCTCGCCGTCAAAAACAAAGCTGGTGTTGTATAGCTTATCGCCCTGCCGCTCCGGCATGGAGCCTGCGACCAGGGTCACGCCGTTTTCCCGCGCTATGGCGGCCATGGCCTGATAAGCGGGGCCGCCGCGCTCTTCTGCATACAGGGGGAAATAGCGGTTGGCATAAGGGCAGAAGAACATTTCCGGCAGCACGGCGACGTCGGCGCCCTGCTTTGCGGCCTCTGCGGTAAAGCGCGCCGCGGCGCGCAGGTTTTCTTTCTTGTCCATGGTCACGGCCATCTGGATCAGTGCAAAGCGCATGATGCGTCCTCTCTTTCCGCCGCGCTAGGCGCGGCGCTTGATTTCCCCGCGCTTGATTACGAGCGCAGGCCTGCGGTACATGACGGAAATATCCTCATCCGGCCTGCCATCGACAGCGGTGAGGTCAGCGGCATAGCCTTCGCGCACCTCGCCGGCGACGCCGCCCAGCTGGGCGATTTCGGCGCTGACCTTGGTCGCCTGAAGCAAGATGTCGACGTTGTCCATCCCGCACGAGTGCTTCCGTACGCGGAACTCATAGGGGTACTTGACAAAATCAGCGGGGGACAGATCGGTTCCCAGCCCCATTTTGACACCGGCGAGGTAAGCCTGCTTTTCGCGCCCGCGGCAGTGGCGGCTTGATTCCACCATATACGGTGTGCTCCAATAACGCAGCGTGGCGGGGTCGTTGTATCCGTCGCCGTCCAGGTAAGGCTCTGCCACGGCGGAGGTGGGGACGGTGTAAACGTCCGGCGTAGACAGCAGCAGGCGGATGCTCTCGTCGTCGAGATAGGTGGTGTGCTCGATGCTGCGCACGCCGCAGCGGATACAGGTGTTGATGGCGTCGGTGCTGTGCGCGTAAGAGGCGACATAGCTGCCGCCGCGCCGCGCGCACGACCTCGTCAACGCCGTTGGCAATGGTGTGGATGCCCCCTCGCCTTTGCGCCGCATGGCCTCAGGCGAAATGATCTGCCCGCTGGACAGGATGCGCGGCCCTTCGAAAAAGCCCTTCCCCCCTTCACGCAGCCGGCAGGCCAAAGACATGGTACTGCCGCAGTCGCGCACAGCGGTGACGCCCCAATCCAGGAAGACGCCCAGCGTCGGAGCGTACTGGTTGTAAAGCTCAAAGGCGTGGTAGATATCGTTGGGCGCCCGTTCATTGACCAGGTGAACGTGCAGGTCAAACAGGCCGGGCAGAACGGTGCGCCCGGCGCAGTCGACATCGCCCTCCTGTGTGGGTGCGCCCGACGCGGGACGGACGGCGGCGATTTTGCCGTCTGCGATGTCAATGTCGGCCAGCGCGAAGTCGGCGCCGTCAGAAAGCCGGGGAATGAGCCGGCAGTTTTTTAATTGCATGAAAGTCCCTCCCCTATTCTACCTCAGCAACAGCTTCAATTTCAACCAGCAGGCCTGGACGCAGGTCACGGGTCGGGACAATGATGCGCGCCGGCTTGTGGCTGCCGAAAAAGCCGGCGTAAACCCGGTTGACCGGCTCCCACAGCGAGCTGTCCGCAACAAAGGCCCTGCATTGAACGACGCGGCTTCGGGTAAGCCCAGCCGCGCGCAGCACGGTGTCTATTTTGTCCAGGCAGGCCTGCGTCTGCGCTTCAATGCCATCGGGCAGGGCGTCTGTCTCGGGGTCGTTCGGCAGCTGGCCTGAAATGTACAGCGTACCGTGCGACAGCACGCCCGGACTGTAATGGCCGGGTTCAATTTCTGTAAGCGTGGAGCGTTTTCCTGCGGCGCGGGGGCGACGTCCGGCAGTTCTTCGACGCAGTGAAAAGGGCATCATCCGCAAGACCTGTTCCACCCTGATCCGCGATGAGACGGGGGCCGTTGTCGGCGCCGTATGTCTTAATTATGACGTCACGGAACTCATCCTGGCGCACAACGCCATCAACCAATGCGTGCGCTGCTGGCCGGAGGAGTCAAGCGTTGACGAGGCTACCAAAGCCATGGATGTCGACTCGCTCATGCAGCACTTATATCCATGGCTGAAGCAAGGGCGGGAAAGCCCCTTCAGCTGATGAACAAGGAAGAGAAAATTCAGGCCCTTGCCTACCTGAATAGCAAGGGGGTCTTTAAAATCCACAAGGCCGGGGTTATTTTGTGCGATGCTTTCCAGATATCCAAATACACCCTGTACAGCTATCTGGATGAGGTCAAGCAGCAAGCACCTCAGACATAGGCGAGCTCAAGGCGGCGAAAAAGGATTCCGCCGCCTTGCCTGGCGCCCGCCGGACGGGTAAGCGGGGAAAGGCAATTTGTCCCAGGCCGCGCTTGACAGGGGGGATGCAGGGGGCTTATAATAAGCTACGAGGATTAAGTATCAATAAGCAGGTGAACCCATGTCAAACAGGAAAAACAGCGTGCCGCGCAGCAGATCCATCCGAAGCAGGATTCTGTCAGGATACCGCATTGTCATTGCCATTATGCTCGTTCTGGCGGCCGTATCCCTAACGTCGCTGGGGTTGATTTACCATGATTACCGCATCGTATCCCGCAGCCAGAGCAATCAGGCCAGCACACAGGCGGCGCTCGCCAAGCATTATGAATGGCTTGAGCTGTTCAATGAAAGTGTTTTGGAGGGGACTGAGTTTAGCGGCAGCCTTGACCATACGTCCTGCCTGCTGGGGCAGTGGATGGCCGGGATCGGCGAGGATGATTTGCAGGATTCCGTCATTGCGCAGACGCTCAATGATATTCAGCAGCCCCATCAGCAGATGCACAGCATTGCAGGCGATATCCTGGAGCAGTCCGAACAGGATAGGGACGCGGCCTACGACCGCTATATTGCCGAAATCAAACCCCTGGCGTCCCAGGTGATCGCCGGTCTGGATGCCATATCCGGGCAGTATCAGCTTGCGGCTGAGGATGCGGCCGCAAGCCTGCAGGGTCTCATCGTCGGCACCATCGCCGTCAGCCTTGCCTGTGCGGCGTCGGGGTTTGCAGCCGCATGGGTTTACGGGAATCGTTCGGCAAAGGCCATTGCCCGGCCCGTCGCCGCCGTGGCGGAGTGGACGCAGGCGCTGTCCCGCGGCACCGACCATATCGACGTTGCCCCTGAGCTGCTGGAGGATAATCGGGGCAATGAGATTGGGCTCATGATTTCATCTTTTCAGAAGATGGTCGAAAGCGTGCATGAAAACGTCAGCGTGATCCGGCGCGTCGCCCAGGGGGATTTGACCGCTTTTGTCAACATCCGCTCTGATGAGGACAGCTTGGGCCATAACCTTTACCACATGGTTCAAAACAACGACCAGATGTTTGCCAATATCAAGGAAATCGCCACCGACGTCGCCCTGGGCGCGCAGCATCTGGCAGAAGCCAGCCATACGCTGGCCGACGCCGCAAACGTACAGACAGCCGCCGTGCAGGAGCTGACGTCGAGCACGGCGGAGACGCGCGAGCTGGCCACCCATAATACCGAGCAGGTTGAACGCGCCCGCAGCCTGTCCGGGTCCATCCGGCAGGATGTGCAGCAAAGCAACGTCAAGATGGACCATCTGGTCAAAGCGGTCGGCAGGATTGACGACGCCTCCAAACGCATTTCCAACGTCATCAAGCTGATAGACGACATCGCCTTTCAGACCAATATCCTGGCCCTCAATGCGGCGGTTGAAGCGGCGCGCGCCGGCACGGCGGGCAAAGGGTTTGCCGTCGTTGCAGACGAAGTGCGCCAGCTTGCCCTGAAAAGCGCCGACGCCGCCAATGAAAGCAAGCAGCTGATCGAAGAAACGCTGCGCGCGACAAAGGACGGCAGCGCCATGACGGACGAGGCTTTTGCCACCTTCCAGCACATTGTTTCCGATTTGGATCAGATTACCAACGTCATTGAAGAGGTCGCGGCCGCGTCCGGCCGGCAGACTGACGCTATTGACCGCATCCATGCCCAGGTTGAAGTCATCGGGGACTCTGTTTCCGCCAATGCTTCGGCCAGCCAGCAAACGGCGGCATCCAGCCAGGAAATGCAGCTACAGGCCAGGCGGCTGGAGGAGGAGATGCATCGCTTCAGCCTGCGTCAGCGCATTGCCGGACAGGCTTATATTCCCCCTGAAAAGCAGGATGACCCGGATTTTATCCGTCAGGCCAATGAAAATTATCAGCGCGCCCACGGCGGCATGGCCGCCGGCGTCTGAGGCAATCACAGCAATCAAAAGCGGCTGCGCGTTGCAGCCGCTTTTATTCGTTTATCTGAAAGGAGGGGCGGATGTATCTGAGCCCCTCAGCACAGACGGGGCTCGCGATCGAGCAGGACGACGACCTCCAGCCCGCCCGCGCCGGTGTCGATACACACGCCGGTTACTGCGCCGCCGCAGCTCACCTCACTGCTGGCCACCGGGGGGCGGATATCGCATAAGATCTCGCGCTGCGCCAGCGCGGTGGCAGCGTTGCCGCAGGAGATATTGGTCAGCTCGCACAGGGCGGAAAGAACCAGCTCGTCCACCTCCTCCAGCTCCATCATGGTCATGGTGTTGACCAGATAAAGAGCCAGCTCCCTGGAAAAGCCGAAGATGGCCCTTCCTTCCAGCCCGCCAACCAGGGCGATTTCGATAAAAATGTCCCCCTCCATGTCGTGGCCCTGTACCATGCGGCGGGCGATGCTGCCGCGGTCAAACCCCGCCATGGTTTCCATAACGTCGACGGCGCTTTCGGAAAACAGCTCGACACACAGCTCAAAGTGCCGATCTGGCCGGCCTTCCGTCTTTTTGGCGACGATTTTCTGATCGGTATCGGCAACGTGGTAGATAAGCCACGCCGTCAGCGTGCCGGCCAAATCCTTGAGGGTATGGATATCAAACCCGTCTGCGATCAGCTTCTGCTCATAATCCAGAACGGTCTGGGTAAAATTGCGGTGCTCTCTCTGGTGCTCGGCCATACCGGCGTATCCGATGGACGCCTGATACTTTTCTTCATCGTTAAAGTGATAGACGACGTAATCCTTTAAAAAGCCCAGCGCCTTTTGGTAAACGTCGGCTGTGGCATGGCTGTCGATGGCTTTGATCAGCCCTTCCGTCATGCGGAAAAGCTCGATATGCTGCGCGTCAATGCTATCGACGCCGATGCGGTAGCTTTCCTTCCACATCATAAGGTGGTCAGCTCCTTTTTCTTAATGATATGCTTTTCTTATCATACCACAAAATAACGAGAATGGAACCTGTTTTTTATTGTGCAGATATTTTCCCGTCCTGAAGCGCCGTCAGAGTCAAAAAGCGCGAGTAGACGGGCCTTTTGCTCTTGCTTTTCCCGCCTGGTCTGTTACAATAGAGATATCAAAACCAAAATAAGGAGCTGAAAGCAATGCTGGCAATCAAAGGCGGCAAAGTCATTACAGTCACGGGCGGCGTGCTGGAAACGGGCGACGTGCTTATCAAGGACGGGAAGATCCTAGCGGTTGGGCAGGGGCTCGACATCCCGGCCGACGCCGCTGTCGTTGACGCCGCTGGCAAATGGGTTACCCCTGGCTTTATCGACGCGCACACCCACCTTTCCACCTTCAATGAACCGCGCGACATGCACAGCCAATATGACGGCAACGAATGCTCCGACCCCGTTACCCCGCAGGTGCGCGGCATTGACGCGCTGAATCCGCATGACATCGGCATCGAAAGCGCCCGCAAAGGCGGCTTTACTACCTGCTATACCGGCCCGGGCAGCGGCAACGTCGTCTGCGGCAGCGGCATCAGTTTCAAGACCAAGCCGGGATCCACTGTTTTTGACATGATCATTCCTGGCACAGAACAGATGAAAATGGCTCTGGGGGAAAACCCCCGCAATGTCTACGGCAAGGACAGGAAGATGCCCATGACCCGTATGGGCGTCGGCGCCGTGCTGCGCGAGGCGCTTTTCAACGCGAAGGTTTACTCCGACGCAAAGCGCGCGGCGGAGAGCGACCCGTCCAAGGCGCCCAAGCCCGATTTCCGGCTGGAGGCGCTGGTGCCCGCCATCCGTGGCGAGATGAAGTGCCGGATTCACAGCCACCGCGCGGACGACGTAGTCACCGCCATCCGTATTGCTGAAGAATTTGGACTGGATTTCTCCATTGAGCATTGCACGGAAGGGTATAAAATCCTCGATTTCCTCCGCGAGCATAAAGTGGACTGCGTTGTCGGCCCGCTGACCATGGGCAAGAGCAAAATGGAGATCTGGGGCTGCAGCCAGGAAACGCCGGGCATCATGGAAAAGGCCGGCATCAACTTCTGTCTGACTGAGGACACAGGGGGAGATACCAAATACCTGCCCATGCATGTCGGACTGTGCATCGCCCGCGGCCTGAGTGAGCAGACAGCCTTTGAAGCGGTTACCATCCGCCCTGCCCGTCTTCTGGGCATCGCCGACCGCGTCGGCTCTCTCGAAGCAGGCAAGGATGCCGACCTTGCCATCTGGTCGGGCATCCCCTTCAGCAGCCTTTCGCTGTGCGAAAAGACCGTTATTGACGGCGTTGTGTACGAAAACCTGTAAAGCTTCCGCCGCCTGAATGGGGCGGAGATAAGGAAGGCAG
>CAJMOV010000091.1 GCA_905215125.1 uncultured bacterium
GGGACATGAACCCGGCCCCCGACGGCTTCTATCGCCCGGAGGAGCTGCACATGATGGGCCGGGAGCAGTTCACCCGCATGGTTGGCCTGTTCGGCCCGGAGCGCATCTTCTTCGGCACCGACTGCCCCTGGGGCAGTCAGAAGGAGAGCCTGGACCGCATCCGCGCCCTGCCCCTGTCCCAGGATTCCCTGGACGCGATCTTAGGCGGCAACGCCCAGCGGCTGCTGACGCTGGACTGATCTGCATCCACTATTCCAAATTCACATATTTTCACTCAACAGAGTGAATGAAAGTGAATTTTCACTCTGCCAGGTGAAAAAAGTGAAAATTGGGTATAAAGGATTGGAGCCTGTGGCTGTTTCAGCGACAGGCTCCGATTTTTCTTACTTATTTCCCCCGCTCATTCGGAAAGCTGACCCGGATGGTCGTGCCCTTGCCCAGGGTGCTGTCCAGGTCGATGCGGGCGTCGTGGAGGCTCAGCGGCGTTGTCACCCGCAGCCAGCTGGAAGAGATCCTGGCAAGCCTATAAATAAAAAAAGCGGAGAGCAAGTTGCTCTCCGCTTTGACTTTTACCATTACAGAACCCGGCCGCTGCCGATGTAGTAAGTATTGTAATATCCGCTGTCCATGGTATCGATTTTGACGACGTCACCCGGGGAAGAGGAGTGAATAAAGGTATTGTTGCCAGCGTAGATACCGACGTGGCCAACCTTATTGGGGCTGCCGGGGCTGCCGAAGAAAACGAGATCGCCGACTTGAAGCTCGGACTTGCTGATTTTGGTCACACTGGTCGAATACTGAGCCGACGAAGTGCGCTGAAGGCTGATGTTGAAGTGGGCGAAAACGTACTTGGTAAAGCCGGAGCAGTCAAACCCTTTGGGGCTGGAGCCGCCATAGACGTACTTTACGCCCAGGAAGGTTTTGGCGTAGTCCAAAACCTCCTGCCGGATGCCGGAAGAAGACGAGACGGCGACAGCGCCGCTTGAACCGTTGCGGGCCGGGGTGGCGGAATAAGCGACGACCTCGACGTAATCGGGATGGATGTAACCGGTGTTGCTACCGGAAGTGACCTTGAGCCAGCCGTTGTTGATACCGATGATCTTGGCCACTGTGCCGCTTGTCAGACGGGTGACAATGCTGGCGGATGTAGAAGGCTCTGCGCGCATGTTCAGGACTTCCGTCGTCACTTTGGCTCCACCCGGCTCAACGTTCATGACGGGGGAAAGCTCGACATATTCGCTGCTGATATAACCGACAACGCCATTGTAAGCGGCTTTGTACCAGCCCTGTCCGGCTTCATCCAGCACGGCGACGCGGTCGCCGTTGTACAGCTTGTCCAAAACGGAGTCTGAAGTGGAAGCGCCGGCGCGGAAGTTGACCGCCGAAGATGTCTCCACCGTGCCGCCCTGCACATCAAAGGCAAAGGCAGACATGGTCATGGCGGCGGCGGCAAACGCGCCGGCCAGCAGAACCTTAGCACAATTCATAAAATACCTCCATGGTTTCGCGGGACGGACGTTTATTTACCGTTCAGCGCCCTTTCCAGCCAGATCGATGCAATATCCAGCGCGTTGTACAGTCCGTCTTTTTCTGTTGATTTGACAACCCTGTCCCGAGAGCTGATCTCGGGGTCGGTCAGTTGAAGCTGAACCGATACCCGCCCGGAGAGCTTGACATCCTGCATCGGCTTATCAGACAAGACCTGCATCATGATGATGTACTTGTCCGACATGCTCCCGTAGTAGAGAATGGAGTCCTTCCTCATCAGAGGGCGACCTTTGTAGTTGAGCGGAAAATCGTTGGCTTGAGTTGAAGCGTTCATCAGCTTACCTCCATTTCTTATTTTACCATAAAAGTAACAAAAGTCAAACAAAATAGTTACAAAAGATATACAAAAATGGCCGCCAATTTTTGGATGCCGTCGAAACCCCTTTTATTGCAAGGCTTTGCGGCGCAAAGCCTGCTCGAAAAACACATTCCTTGTCGTAAGAAAACGGTAACAAACGGCGGCCGCAGGCAGGCTTCGCAGCCCGTTTATGATCAGCTTATGCCCTGCCGTTAACCTGCGTTCTGCGGCGGCGCCTGCGCACAAGCAGGCGGATAAGAAGGACAACGGCTGCGATAATGACAAGGCCGGCGGCCATGACGGTCAGCGTCAGCCAGTTGGGGTTTTTCAGCAGGTCGACGGGGTTGAAGCTGGCGTAAATGATTTTGCGTCCTTCAGGCGCGGCGTAACGGTCGGGCATGGTTTCAAGCTCGCGCAGGTAAGAGGCGAGGGCATACCACTCCTTCACCTCCGCCCCGTCAGGAGTGGAAATGATGAAGTCTTCAAAATCGGTGATCTCATTACCCTGCGCGTCGCGCGGGGTGATGGTCAAAAGACCGAAAGACTGACTGTTGACTGTACCCAGCATCTGACCAGTATACAGGCCGGTGACAACGCGGTACAGCTTGTCGTCTTCGATTTCAGCCTGCGTGCCATCCTCCAGCACCTGCCAGGCGTCAGTCACCTTGTTGAAAATCATACGCCGGGTATTGTATTCCCAGTGCATGCCCGCGCCGAAAATTTGCACCGTCGGCATCAGAGGGGAAACGGAGGCGTCGACCTCAAAAGCGTCGCGCAGGTTTTTGCCCGTGATATAAACGGAAATAAGGGGATAGCCCGCCGTCCCGTCAGCGCCCGAGCCAAGGGAAGAGACGTTAAAGGCGTCAGACACTGTGATGTCGCCAGCCGGGAGCCAATCGCGAATGACCCCGGCCCCCACGACGGCAAAATCAACGGGGATGTAATTCTCGCCCTCCACAACACGGACAGCGTGGATATAGCTGTCGGCAATCAGATTGCCCAGGGGATATTCATATTGCCCCGATACAGTGCCGATGGCCGCCAGATCGAAGGGGCTGACGCACAGCACCTCGTCAAAGGTCATATCGTAATGGGAAAGATAGGAACGGTTGATCAGCTCCTTATAGCTTTCCGTCAGCGCGACGGCATCCGGGTCGTCCGGCACTGTTTCGTCTACAGGGATAAGCGCGTAATCCTCCAGAACGGTGTGACCGTCCGCGTCTTTGGATATCGTCAGGCGGCCCAGATTATAGGTGTATTCGCCAGCAGAGACAATAATGGTTCCGTTTTCCACCAGCGGCTTGTCCAGCGTTGTGTGGGTATGGCCGGAAATGATGACGTCAATACCGTCGACGGCACGCGCCAGAAGCTGATCCTCTGATTTGCTTTCATCCTCCGACGTGCCGGAGTGGGACAGGCAAATGACATAGTCCGCGTCGGCGTTTTGCTTAATGTCGGCGACGACCCGTTTTGCAGCGTCGGCAATGGGCTCGAACACCATACCCGACATAGGGGAGCAGGCGTCCGCATCGGCGCCCAGCAAGCCGAAGACGGCGAAGCGGAGACCGTCGCGTTCTATGACGGTGTAATCGGTGATGCCGTAACGCTCAAAAGCGGCCCAGACGCTTTCCGCTTCGGACAGGGCATCCTCGCTCCACTCGCCTGCGCTGCCTGGAATGGGCGGCAGATAGTTGGCCTGTACGATGGCGGGCAGAGGGTCTCCGCTGTCCACAGCTGCGTTGAGCATATCGCGCAGGCCCGCGGCGCGGTAATCGTATTCGTGGTTTCCGAAGGTGGTGGCGTCGTAGCCCAGCGCGCCCAGCATCCGCAGCTCGGCGGCGTCGGTGGTGTATATCGTCTGGAACAGCGACCCCATGGAAAACTCCCCGCCGTCCAGGGTGACGACGGCGCCCGGTGCCGTCTCGCGCTGCTGCTGCAGCAGGGTTGCCAGCCGGGTGTAGCCCCCGATTTCACCGGTGGAAGCTTTGGTGGGAAGGAAATGGGAATGGGTGTCGTGGGTAAACAAAATGGTCGCCGTGCTGCCCGACTCACCGCCTGCTGCAGACAGGGGAAGGACAAGGCCGGAGAGGATGAGCAGAGCCCAGAACAGGGACAAAAAACGCCGGCTCATGACTATCGTTCCTCCCTGCGTATGGAATAAACATAATGCGGCATGTCGACGCCGTAATAATGCTTGATTTCGACGCCGCGGCGGGTCATGCCGTTGCGCTCGGCAACCCGCTGGGAGGCAAGGTTGCTGTCGCGGATGATGGAAAAGACCTCGTCGACGCCCAGCTTGTCAAAAGCATAGTCCCGGCAGGCCGAAGCGGCTTCAATGGCGTAACCGTTGTGCCACTGCGCGCGCTGGAACAGGTAGCCGACCTCGTGTACCATTTTTTCACCCCAGGGCTGCATGGTAATGCCGCACTGTCCGATCATTTCCCCTGTTTCTTTCAGTACGACACCCCACATGGTAAAGCCGTGCTCCTGTTCGCGCCTGCGCATCCGATCCAGCCAATCCTGCACTTCTTCATCGGAAAAAGCGTGCTCATAGGCCGTCATGGCAACAGGATCCTGCAAAATCTTTTTAAGGGCTGGGATATCCTCCTGCGTCATAGGACGCAGGGAAAGACGTTTGGTTTCAAGTATGGTCATCGGGTTCTCCTTTCCGGGACGGTGAATTTATCTATTTTTGCCGTCCTTATCCGAGGACAGGACGGGGAGATTCCATTTTCGGTAAAGGGCCAGCAGGCGGATGGTCATGATCAGCAGGGCGGAAAGCAGCATGGCGACAGTATGGGGCATGATTCTGCGCAGCAGGAGAAAGGCGACGGCGCCGATAATGGCGGCAACGGCATAGATGTCCCGCCGCAAAAGCTGCGGTGTGCGCCCGGCCAAGACATCGCGCAGGACGCCGCCGCCTACGCCTGTCGTCACGCCTACAAAGGCGGTCAGGAAAAGATTGTCTCCAAAGCCGAGGGAAACGGCGGTATTCATGCCTGTGACCGTAAAAATACCTAGGCCGATGGCGTCAAATATATTGATACCGTGCATGACCAGCGTCATTTTCTTGCTGTACCGTGTGCGCAGGAAAAAAGGGGAGAAGAGGATGAGCAGCAGAGCGGAGGCAAACGCTGCCGTTACATACAGCGGGTTGCGGAACATGACGGGGGGCGTATGGCCTAAAATCAAGTCGCGGATAAGCCCGCCGCCCACGGCGGTGAAAAGAGCGAGCACGGTGATGCCGAAAAAGTCCAGCCGGCGTTCAATGGCGGTCAGCCCGCCGGAAACAGCGAAAGCAAAGGTCCCCACCAGCTCGGTGCAGAGGATGATCCAGTCTGTAACGCTCAATGCTTGTCCTTCCTTTCAGCCGATATAAGGGTTCCCTGGGAGACAACTACAATATTATACCAAAAAGCGCTCGCAATAGCGAGCGCTTTTTGCTATTCGTTCTGTAAAATATATGCTCGCTCGCCTTCCGGGGGCTGGGCGGCAGTCAGCAGCAGGGCCGCGCTGCATCCAGTGTTTTCCAGCGCGCTGTCCAGCGTGGAAAGAGAAATGTCGGCGTCGTCTGTACGGGCGTACAAACGGACGCAATAGGGAGCCATCGCAGCGACGTCTTGCCCGGCCTCTTCGTCAGCCAAGGAGGAAAAGGCCGTGTCGGTCAGCACGACGGAAATGGCCAGCTCTTCCGGCGCGCGCTCACGCAGGGTACGCAGCAGCTCGGTCAACGCTTCGGTACGGGTCAACTCCTGCTCGCCGTAGCTGATGAGCTCTGTCTTACCTTCAACAGGAAAATGGAAGTTGTCGAGCACAAGCTCGTCAAAGCCGGCTTCGTAACAGGATTCGGCCAAGGCGACAAGGGCGTCGGCTGTGCCGGCAGCGTAGGGGTTATACCAGCTGATATAGCGGTAATCAAGCCAGCGTGCTCCGCTGCCCGTGGTAACTGCCACGGAGATATCCCCGCGCGGGCCGGCGTTGTCACGCAGGGCTGAGACGATAGCGACACTGCGCCCCCCGGCCTGTCGGATGCCGTCTGCGGCGGCCGACATCTCCTCGTCAACAAGCAGCACTCCGTCGGTATCCTTGACGGTGACGGCAAGGGAATTATAGGGGGCGGCTAATGCTGAGGCGTCGAAACCGCCGTCTGCAACACGCAGAGCACGGAGGGTAAAGCTGTCCCCCGGCGAGGTTTGCTCCGGATCCTCATCGGGCTTTTGCGGGTCAACAGAATCGGTATTGTCCGGGTTGGGCGGGTCGACAGGATCTTCAATAACAATATTCGGCGGCGCTCCGGGATCGGGCTGATCGGAAGTATCCTCCTGCGGGGTAAAGGAAAAACGGAAACCATCGGCAGTGAATATGATGAATTCCTGTGTGTAGAAAAAGAGGAAGACCGCTGCCAGCAATAAAAAGAGCAGCAGCAGAATAATGATGATTCGCCTGCGGCGCGCGTAATATCCGGCGCCGTGATAGGATTTATACGCCATGGTTTCTCCCTCCCGAAGGGGCGGCTATTGCGCGGCTTTCTGCTGGGGGGCGCTTTCGCTCGCGTTGACAATTAGCTTGCGCGGGCAGGCTTTGGCACAGGCGCCGCAGTTGATACACTTATCATAATCAATCGACGCCAGATTATCCGTAACGGTAATGGCGCCTGTAGGACACGCCTTTTGGCACAGCATACAGCCGATGCAGCCGATGTTGCAGATGCGCCGCAGCTCTGCGCCGCGCAGATGGGACGAGCAGCTGACAAAAACGTCCTGCTTATCGGAAACAATGGAAATGAGGTGTCTTGGACAGGCGGCGACGCATTTGCCGCAGGCTGTGCATTTGGCGGCGTCGACAACGGCGGCGCCATTTTCAATGTGCATGGCGCCGTACTCGCACGCCTGCACGCAGGTACCGTATCCCAGGCAGCCAAAGGTGCAGTCCAGCGGGCCGCCTGCCACTTTGGAAGCGGCGAGGCAGTCGGTCAGGCCGTCATATTCGTACTTGCGCTTGGCGTTATGGCCGCCGCGGCAGTTGACATGGGCCACCATGCGCCCGACATCGTCGGCTTTGACGCCCATGACGCCGGCGATTTTTTCAGCAACAGAAGGGCCGCCGACGGGACAGGCTGTAACCGGCGCGTCGCCGGCGACGATAGCCGCAGCGCAGTTGGAGCAGCCGGCAAAGCCGCAGCCGCCGCAGTTGGCGCCGGGCAGCAGGTCGGTGATTTCCGCGATGCGCGGATCCTGTTCAACGTGAAAGACTTTGGAGCTGACGGCAAGCAAGGCGCCGAAAAAGAGACCCATGGCGCCCAGCACGCCGGCAGGGATGAGGACGGAACCAATAGTCATGGTATTTCACCTCTGTAAAAGGATGATGGCGGAAGGCTTAGAAAATGCTCAGCCCCTGGAAGCCCATGAAGGCGATGGCCAGCAGGCCGCTTGTGATGAGGACAATGGGGAAGCCCTTGAAGCACTTGGGTTCGTCGGCAAACTCCAGCCGTTCGCGGATGGAGGCCAGCAGGATGATGGCCAGCGTGAAGCCGACAGCGGCGGTAAAGCCGAAAATGACGCTGCCGAGGAAATTGTACCCCTCCTGCACGTTAAGCAGGGCGACGCCCAGCACGGCGCAGTTGGTGGTGATCAGGGGCAGATAAATACCAAAAAATTTCGATAAAATGAAAGGCAAATGCTTCCTTCCCCATGCCAAGTGCCAG
>CAJMOV010000092.1 GCA_905215125.1 uncultured bacterium
GTTTCCAAGCGCCATGTGACAGGCCGCATTTTCATCAAGCAGGGTATTGTAAAATACCCGTCCGGTTTTTGCCAGAGGCATGTCGCATTCCACAAAGGCCACTTCGCCGATGCGTCGGCTACCTTCATCGGTATTGAGAAGGGCGGTCAGCAGATCCATGCCGGTTTCTGCAAAATACTCCGTCACCCGGCCCTGTTCAAAACGCAGCCAAAACCTGTCGATGATCTGCCCGCCGTAAACGAGCGGGCGCGAGGAGTGGACGATGCCGTCCAGGCGGTACTTGTCCGGGCTGGTGGCCACCTCGTTGGAGGGGATGTTGCCGGCGTTGTCCCTGGGGGTGCGTTCGGACTTGTCCTTCCCCCCCACCCAATGCGCCTTGGGATTAAAGCCCACGACAAAGTCTGTCCCGTTGGCTGAGGAAAAGTGCAGGCGATCCACGCC
The DNA here is from genome assembly GCA_905215125.1 of uncultured bacterium. Classification (GTDB taxonomy): domain Bacteria; phylum Bacillota; class Clostridia; order Oscillospirales; family Butyricicoccaceae; genus Ventrousia. The sequence goes on from CAJMOV010000092.1 coordinate 442, forward strand.
GATTTCATTGAGCGTACGCGAATACTTTGCATAACGGTGGGAAAATTCTATCCAATTTTCCACCGGGTCGCTCTTTTCGTCTACCATGCACAGATCCATCAGCGTGTTCCACAGAGCATCATATGCCGTTTGCCGGTCAAGTTCAGGGTACACCGCCTGTGCCCAATCGGGGTTGGGAGCGCAGGCGATGCACCATACCGTGCCGGAGATGCCCCAATGGCTGCGGATGACATTGCGCAGGTCATTTTGAAACACTTGGAGCGCTTCCCCTGCCTGTGCGGAAATGTCGTTTAAAAGGCGAGGATATGGAGATTTCAGCGCCAGCGAGCAGGCGCCGCGTTCAAGGTAATACTCAAGCGACTGGCGCTGCCAGGGCAGGACCCTTTTAATCTCTTCTGCCTGTCCGAATTGTGCGCGATATTTGTCTGTATATGCGTCGCGGAAATGCACGATGACATCCTTGGCGCCACGTTCCATGGCGGTGTGGACAATATGGCGCGCAAGTTCATAGCATTCTGCATCACATTCCAGAATCAGGTACTGATCCTTCTGTAAGGCGACGCCAAGCCGCACCAGAAGATCTGCATATTTGCGCATCATTTCTTCGCGGTTCATTGCATTCACTCCTTCAGGCTTGCCATAAATTGTGTCAAAAACAGGTAACAGCGTTCAAAGGAAACCGGGTCCATTTTTTCATCCGGGCTGTGAACGTCCTCAATAAACGGCCCAAGATTTACCATTTCCATACCGGGAAGGTTGCGGACAAAATATCCCCCTTCGCCGCCGGCATGGCCGGCAGATAGGCGCATATCTTTACCCCAGACCTGCTTCATAAAGGCGCCGTATCGATCGCGGAAGGGCGAATCGAGCTGTACATCCATGCCGGGATACCGGCCGGATGTGCTGTATTCCATGCCGCACAATGCGCAAATCAGGCTGATGCGGCGGCACAGCTCGTCCATCCGGCTGTCAGACGAGCTGCGCAGCGAGATATGCGTATAAAATACGTCCTGTTCAATGCCCGAAACGCCCACATTGTCACTGGTCATGACGAGTCCCGGGATGGCGAGGCTCATTGCGGCGATTCCGTTGGGGACGGCGCACAGAAAATCCAGGATCGCCTTTGTATCTGCCGGGCAAATACCGGCCATAGGCGCGGCGCTTTCCAGCTCGAGGGAAAACGCCTTATCGCTCAGGGAAAGTTCTGCCGCTATCAAAGTCTGCTCGGTATGCAGCCTGTCGCGAATGCGTTCAGTCCATTGGGGACAGCAGGCAATCACTGCGCTGGCCTCACGCGGAATAGCATTGTCTTTGGAGCCGCCGCGCAGATCGCAAAGGATAAAGTCTGCCTCCATCTGACGCAGAGAGTCGAGCAGGCGCGCGAGGATTTTTATGCTGTTCCCCCGCTCTTTGTCAATAAAGATACCAGAATGCCCGCCCTCCAGCCCAGACACCTTCAGCCTGAGTAGCTCGGCGTTTTCCGGCAGTTCCTGCCGGCGAAGGCTGCGGCTTGCATGCAGGCGCAGCCCGCCTGCAGAAGACAGCGTTGTCCCTGTTTCTCCCGCCGAATCCAGCCCCACCATTCGCCGGGCCGTCAGCAGGTTGTAGCGCAGCTGCGCCGCGCCGCCCATGCCTGTTTCCTCTTCTACGGTGAACACGCATTCCAGCATGGGATGGCTGAGCGTATTGTCGTCCAAAATAGCCATCATTGTCGCGACGCCGCTCCCATCGTCTGCGCCAAGCGTGGTGCCGTGGGCCCTCAGCCAGCCATCCTCGTCAAGATATAAATCCAGAGGATCGTGGAGAAAGTCATGTTCGACGCCTTCGTTTTTTTCGCACACCATATCTATGTGCGCCTGCAGCATGAGCGGCGCGGCATCTTCATACCCCGCGGAGGCAGGCTTTTTAATGATGACGTTGAGTGCCTCATCCTGAAAAACCCACAGGCCGCGTTCCCTGGCAAAGGCCACCAGCATGTCGCTCAACGCCTTCTCGTTGCCTGAACCGTGTGGAATACGGCAGATATCTTCAAAATACCGGTAGTAGGGCTTGCTTTCGTCCAGTATATATTTCATAGAGCCCTTACTTTCTTTCCTGAAGCTTGATCAGGCCGGCCTCAATGCGATCCAGCGCTTCCGTCAGGATGCCGCGGCTGGTTGAATAGCACAGGCGGACGTGGCCTTCGCCGCGCGGGCCGAACCAATAGGTCGTCCCGGGGACCAGGACTACCTTCTGCTCATCGCGGCACCAGTCGACAAACTCTGCGCTGCCCATACCTGTTTCCGCAATGTTCGGGAAGGTGACAAAGGTCGCCTCCTGCTTGGTCGCCTTGATAAACGGCATTTTGGAGAAGCGCTCAAAAATCAGGTCACGGTTGCCCTGCAGGTGCTGGGCAAACGCGTCTACCCACGGGAAAGCCTTGTCAAAAGCCGCCTTCATGGCCACCTGGGTGACGACGTCCACGCTGTAATTATGCGCGATGGGCGCAATGGCGTCGAACGCCTCCTGGTTCATCGTATAGATAAACCCAGCGCGCAGCCCGGGCAGAGCAAACCCCTTGGAGAAGCCGTAGCAGGAAATGGTGCGCTTGTTCAGCTCGGGGCCAAGGCTGTTGATGCTGACAAAGGGCTTTTCACTGTAAATGATATCCGACCAGATTTCATCGTTCATGATCCACAGGTTGTGCTTTTCCGCCAGCTCTGCAATGTACCGCAGCTCTTCGGCGGTATAAAGGTAGCCCATGGGGTTGTGCGGGTTGCAGAGGGCTATCATTTTGGTGTTGGGGGTGATGTAGCTTTCCAGCGTGGAAAGTTCCCATTTCCCGTCACGGTATACGGAGGGGAAATAAATGACCTTTGCGCCCGCGTTGCGGATGGAAATGCCGAACAGCAGATCCACGGGGTCAAAGATAATGGCCTCGTCACCCGGCTTGAGAAAGGCGGCGGCAATCGCGTTCAGCGCAGCGGCCGCACTGTCTACCGGCACGACATGCGCGGGGCTGACGTTTTGCCCTTTGCGTTCGAAGAGCTTCTGCGCAATACTCTCACGGAGGCCCTGGATACCCTCGGCCGGGGCGTAGGGGAAGTATTGGCCCTTGATATATTCAATCATCGCATTGGTGATTTCCTCGGAAGGCGGGAAGTCGGGATCGGCTGCGGTCAAAGGAATAGTGCCTTCGGGAACCGCGCCCCAACGCATTAACCCGGCGCGCTGCTTCAGGATGGTAAGGTTTACGGCTTCGTCGCGGAACAGATTGCTTAACATGCAGAATCCCCCTTATATTTCATCATAATTTTATTTTTTATTTCGAACAGATGGCGATCGCTTCAATCTCCACCAGAACGCCTTTGGGCAGGGCGGAAACCTCCACGCAGGATCGGGCCGGCAGGTTGCCGCCCGAAAAGAACTCTTCATATACGGCGTTTACCTCGGGAAACCGGCTCATATCACGGATAAAGACCGTAGTTTTGACAACATCCGCAGCGCCTGCGCCGGCCGCCCCCAGCACAGCCATTACATTCTGCAGGCTGACCCTGGCCTGCGAGGCGATATCCTGCGCGATCGCGCCGGAATCCGGGTCGACCGGGATTTGCCCCGAGGTAAATACCATGTCGCCGAAACGCATGCCTTGTGAGTACGGGCCGATAGCCGCCGGCGCCTTGCTTGTCACAACAGCTGATTTCATTGCTCTTTCCTCCTTATTTTTTTGTACACAGCGGATGTGCACAGGATACAAAATGATTAGGCTTCATCTCAACCAGGGGGTGATCCTTGCCCAGGCAGTCGTCGCATTTGTATTCGCACCGCGGCGCGAAGCGGCAGCCGGGCTTGGGGTTGACAGGGCTGGTCACCTCGCCGCGGATGACCTGCGCTTCGCGGTTACGGGCATCCAGGTCAGGAATGGGGATGGCGGACAAAAGCGCCTGGGTATATGGGTGCAGGGGGTTTTCAAACAGCTCGCGCGAAGGGGCGCGTTCTACGCAGACGCCCATGTACATCACGGCGATTTCGTCAGAGATGTGCTTGACCACCGACAGGTCATGGGTCACAAACATATATGACAGGCCCATGCTGTCTTGCAGATCCATCAGAAGGTTGAGGATTTGGGCCTGAATGGAAACATCCAGCGCGGAAACCGGTTCGTCGCACACAATGAATTTGGGGCTGAGCGCCAGCGCACGGGCCACGCCGATGCGCTGGCGGCGGCCGCCGTCCAGCTCGTGCGGATAGGCGACGCTCAGCCTTTCCGCCAGGCCAACCGTTTCCATCAGCTCGCTGACCCGCTTGTAAACCTGGCTTTTTTCCGGGAAGACTTTATTGATGATCAGCGGTTCGGCAATCAGCTCCTGAACGCTCATGCGGGGGTTGAGCGAAGAATAGGGGTCCTGGAAAATAAGCTGCATTTTCTTGCGGACCTCGTGCAACTGCTTGGGGGAATACTTCATGATGCTCTCCCCTTCAAACAGCACGTCGCCGCTGGTCGGCTCGAGCAGGCGGGTAATGGTTCGCCCCAGGGTGGACTTTCCGCACCCCGATTCGCCGACAACGCCCAGCGTCTTCCCTTCCTCGATTTTCAGGTTGACTTTATCTACGGCGTGCAGCAGACCGCGGGGCGTTTTGAAATATTTGCACACATCGCGGGTTTCGACCAATACTTTTCCCATCATTCTTCCTCCTTGCCGTCGCTGTAAAGGTGGCACGCAATCCGGTGGCTGCCGGTTGAAACGGGCTGCGGAGGCTGTTGGCGGCAGATTTCCATACATTTGGGGCATCGGGGCGAAAACTTGCACCCCTCGGGAAGCCGGGTCGGATCGGGCATCAGGCCGACTATCGGGTGCAGGCGGTCCGACTGTTCCGCAAGGCTTGGGATGGATCCGAACAGCCCGTCGGTATACGGATGGTGGCGGCTTCCTTTAAAAATATCCTCAACCGTCCCGTATTCAATCACTTCCCCTGCGTACATGACAGCTACGTCGTCGCAGATTTGCGCTACGATACCGAAATCGTGCGTGATCAGCAGCAGCGATGTGCCCAACTGATCCCTGAGCTGCTTCATCATGGACAGGACCTGCGCCTGAATGGTCACATCCAGTGCAGTCGTAGGCTCGTCGGCAATCAGCAACTCGGGCTGACAGGCCAAGGCTATGGCGATCAGGACGCGCTGCTTCATTCCGCCGGAAAACTGGTGTGGATACTCCTTTTTGCGGTATGCGGGGATGCCCACCATTTCCAGGCTTTCGTTGACCTTTGCCTCTATCTGCTCTTTGGTTTTTCCATCGTGATTATGCAGTTCCAGCGCCTCCGCAATCTGGCTGCCCACCGTCAGGATGGGGTTAAGCGCCGTCATGGGATCCTGAAAAATCATGGAGATTTTTTCGCCGCGGATGCTGCGCATCTCCTTTTCACTCAACTCAAGCAGATTCTTTCCATTGAAAAGGATTTCGCCGTGCAGAATCTTTGCCGTCCGTTCCGGTAAAAGGCGCAGTATGGAAAGGGCTGTTGTCGTTTTGCCCGCGCCGGTTTCGCCCACAAGCCCCAGCGTACGACCTTTTTTGAGTTCAAGATTGACCCCGTTGGTGGCGCAGACCACTTCAAGATCGGTTTTATAGACGACTTCCAGATCCTTGATTTGCAATAATGCTTCGCTCATATCGCCGCTCCTTTCCATCAGTCCTTCAGTTTGGGGTCAAGCGCGTCGCGCAGCCCATCGCCGATAAGGTTGAGCGACAGCGCCGACAGCAGAATGGCTATGCCGGGGAAAAACAGCAGGTAGGAGGACGTGCGGATATACTGCCGCGCCTCGGACAGCATGGCGCCCCATTCAGGATCGGGCGGCTGGATGCCCAGGCCGATATAGGACAGGCTGGCAGCAAACAGAATCATGCCGGCGACGCTCATGGTCGCGTTGACAATGATGGGGCCCATGGCATTGGGCAGGATGTACTTGTAAATCAGGCGCTTGTCGCTGGCGCCATAGGACTTGGCCGCTTCGATATAGTCCTGTCCCACGACCGAAAGTACCGTGGCCCGCACCAGACGCACCTTCCCCGGCACCGACCCTACTGCGATTGCGATCAGCAGGTTCTGCAGATTGGCGCCAAACGCCGCGATGACCGTCAGCGAAAGGAGCATGCTGGGAATACAGTTGATGACGTCCATGATGCGCATGATGACGCTGTCGACTTTTCCGCCGTAATAGCCGGCCACCGCGCCGAGAGAGCCGCCGATTACCAGCGATATCCCGGTGGTCAGAAGCCCGATGGTCAGCGACACCCGGCTGCCATGCAGCACGCGCGCAAAGCAGTCACGCCCATAGCCGTCAGTTCCGAAAGGGTGTTCCCTGCTGGGCGGCTGGAGACGTTCCATCGCATTGTTTTCAATACCGTATTCATACGGGACAATCAGATCCGCAAAAATGGCAATGATGGCAAAGCACAAAATGACGGCAAGACCTACCATGGAAGCCCGGTTTTTTTTCATACGCCTCCAGATTTCCTTCCATTGGCTTTTCTTACGGTATTTCAGCTTTTCCTGGGTGGTTGCAGTTTCGTTTACCATAACGCGCCTCCTTTATTTAATGAAGCGGGCCTTGATTCTCGGATCAATAACGGCATAAATGAGATCAAGCGCCAGCACGATAAGGCAGAAGAGCGTGGCGAGAAAGAGCGTGCAAGACAAAACTACGGGATCGTTTTTTTCGCGAATGCCTGTGATGACATATTGTCCCAGCCCCGGAAGAGAAAAGATGCTTTCCGTAATGATTGAGCCGCCCAGCATGGAGGCGAAGTCCATGCCCAACACCGTGATGACCGGCATAAGGGCATTTTTCAGGGCGTGCCGCCAAATTACAATTTTTTCGCTGGCGCCCTTGGCCCGGGCCGTGCGGATGTAATCCTGGCGGATGGTTTCCAACATGGCGCTGCGGGTGATGCGCATGGTGCCGGCCACGCCGGTTATAGTCAGCACGGTAAT
>CAJMOV010000093.1 GCA_905215125.1 uncultured bacterium
GTTTTACCTGCTGTATGCAGGGTATGGCGCGGTGCTCAGCCTGACAGCCTTTTTCCAGCGCATCTATACGCAAAACCTGAAAATAAGCGGCGGCGATGTCGCTAAAGCCTGCGTGATGTGCGTATTGGAAAGCGGCTTTTTCCGCTTTGTCCTGGCTTTTTTCCGCATGACCGCCTTTGTCGGTTACCGTAAGGGCCGACGCAGGTGGGGACAAATTAAGCGAAGAAAAATGAGTTGAGGGGGCGGGCCCCCTCTTTTTCATTGCCTTAGAGGGACGAAGATGGTATACTGGTTACGACATTCAAAAAAGGAGGGCGTTTCATGGAATACGAGGGCCAAATTTGCCGCACACCTATGGAACGCGGCGCCTATATGCTGCCGGTTACGGTGGGCTGCAGCTATAACCGCTGCCGATTCTGCACGCTGTTCAAGCATTTGCATTACCGCGAACTGCCCTTGGAACAGATAGAGAAGGAGCTCGAGCGGGTCAGAAAAGCCGGCGGCAGCCCCAAAAAGGTCTTTTTGGGAGATGGAAACGCCTTTCAGCTTGAGGCCGGCACGCTGATGGAAATCATCGGGCTGCTGCGCCGCGTATTCCCGTCCTGCGCCGCCGTTCACATGGACGCCACAGTGACCAGCATCGCGCAGAAGTCGGACGCCGAGCTTGCAGATCTGGCCAGGGCAGGCGTGCGCCGTCTGTATCTGGGCATTGAAACGGGACTGGACGACGTGCTGCGCTTTATGGACAAGGATCACACACTGGCGCAGGCATATGAGCAAATCGGCCGCATCTCATCGTTTGGGATACAATATGCCGCGCATATCATGACGGGCGTAGCCGGTAAAGGCAGGGGACAAGAAAACGCTGAGGCGACCGCCCGGTTCCTCAATGAGACAAGGCCGTGCAGCATCACCAATTTCTCCTTATTTCTTCATCGGAAAGCCCCGCTTTGCCGCGAGATTGAATCAGGCCGTTTCCAGCCGGCCGATGAGACGGAAAATTTGCGTGAAGCGCGCCAGCTTATTGATCTTTTGCAGGTGGATGACGTCGATTTTGACGGCTTTCACGACCACATCTTCTTCCGTGTGCGGGGAAGGCTGCCGCAGGACCAGGAGAAAATGCTCGCCGCTCTGGACGCCGAAATTGCACGCCGCCAATCGCAGCCGCCCGTTTTCGCTTACCTGGACTAAAAGGGGGATGAAAGCGGGCAAACCGATCATAGCATTATGGGAGTACGAGGAATGAAAGGGAGAGGTCTATGAAAAAAATTGGTTCTATTTTGCTTTTATCCATGCTTTTTGTTTTCATATCAGCCTGCGGGGGCAAGACGGACGAGCAGGCCGGACAGGCGGGGATACTCAGCCAGTTTACCGCAACGGATCTCGATGGAAACGAAATTGACCAGTCTGTTCTGGAAGGGTATGACCTGACGATGGTCAATGTCTGGGCGACCTTTTGCCAGCCGTGCCTTCAGGAGATGCCTGACCTGGGCGAGCTGGCGGATACCTATGCCGATAAGGGCATACAGTTCATCGGACTGGTCAGCGATGTACTCAATGCAGACGGGACGTTGAGCGACAGCCAGGTCGCGACGGCGCAGGAGATTGTCGGCACAACGGGAGCGGATTATCTGCATATTCTGCCGTCGGAGGATTTGCTGGGCCTTTTGGCGCAGATCAGCGCTGTCCCAACCACTTTTTTTGTCGACAGCGAGGGCAATCAGGTCGGCAGCGCCTTTTCCCAGGCGCTGAGCCGGGAGCAGTGGGAAGCGACGCTGGACGCCATGCTGGAGGAAGCGCAAGATGAAGCTGCTGCGCAGTAATGCCGTCGCCCTGGCGCTGGCGGCGGCCGCCGCGGCCCTTATGCTGCTGGGTGCCGCGCGGGGCGAGACGGACGTCATCTTCCGCAAGGCAACCAATATCTGCATGGAGTGCATCGGCCTTGGGTAAGCTGGCGCGCGGCGCAGGACGCCGCCTTCGGACATGGGTGCAAGTGGGGTTTACCGCCCTGAGCAACGGTTATGTTTATGGGTTTGCGCATGGCAGCATTTACAAAGGCCCCCTCAAGCAATTCTGTCTGCCCGGGCTTAACTGCTATTCCTGCCCGGGGGCTTTGGGGGCCTGCCCCATCGGTTCCTTACAAGCTGTTTTGGGGGCGCGCGAGTACCGCTTTGCCTTTTACGCCGTCGGCGTGCTTCTCTTTTTTGGCGCGCTGTTGGGGCGGCTTGTCTGCGGCTGGCTGTGCCCCTTCGGACTGGTACAGGATTTGCTGTACAAGATTCCTTTTGTCAGAAAGCTGAAAAAGCTGCCGGGGGACCGGTGGCTTAAGCAGCTGAAATACGTCGTGCTGGGGGGCTTTGTCATCCTGCTGCCGCTGACGGTGCTGGACATTGTGGGACAGGGACAGCCGTGGTTCTGCAAGGCTATCTGTCCGTCAGGCACCCTGTTTGCCGGCATCCCGCTGGTGGGAAGCAATGCGGCGTTGAGAGGGGGACTGGGGTGGCTGTTTGGGTGGAAAATCGCAGTGCTTGCGGCGCTTTTGCTGCTTTCTATTGTGGTTTATCGTCCATTTTGCCGGTATCTGTGCCCGCTCGGGGCCGTTTACGGAGTATTGAATCCGGTGGCGCTGACCCGCTTGTGTGTGGACGAAAGCCGCTGTACGAGCTGCGGCGCCTGCCGTAAGGCTTGCCCTATGGATATTCCCGTCTATCAGACGCCTAACAGCCCCGACTGCATCCGCTGCGGCAAATGTCTCCATGCCTGCCCGACAGGAGCCGTCGCGCGCGCTTGCTTCCGGGCGAGGGACAAGGCGCGCGGAGGGATATAAAAAAGCGGCCGCCCGGGGGAGTCCGGGGGCCGTTGCTTTTGTAGAAGCCTTATGATGCCGCACGCATACGCACAAGCCGCGCCACAGGGCGGCGCATGAGCGTCAAAACGGCGATTTGCACCGGGATCATGACGGCCGACTGCATGAAACGCAGCGGCAGCAGCTGTAGAAACGGGGTGCCGTACAGCAAAGAAATCCACAGCGTATTGAGCAGCAGCCCAAAAATCAGGTTGTTGACAACAGCGCAGATGCAGATGGAGGGCAGCCCGGCCGGCTGCCGGCGCAGGAGCAGGCCGAACATGGCGCCTGTCAGCGCAGACGTAAAGGAAAAGCCGGGGAAGTAAGGCCCGATGGGGAAAAGAATGGCGCCGGTAAAGTCAGACAGGAAGCCGGCGGCCGCCGCCCACACGGGGCCGAAGAGCATACCGCAGATGGCAATGGGGACAAAGCCGAAGCCGATTTTCAGCGATTCGGTGTTGATGGAACAAAAGCGGTTGAGCACGACTTCAACAGCGATGAGCAGGGCGACGGTCACAATGGTTTTGACAGACTTTTTTTGCATAAAAAACCTCCTTTTTTGTGGCATACCACAAAAAAGGAGCCATGTCTCCCGTTTCTGTGGCAGCGGATGCGGAGATGGTACCGCGAAGCGGCTGCTTCTTCGTCCGACGGCGACCTCCCATCCGCCGGCACTTAACGCACCATTCCTACTCTGTCACGTTTAGCATCTCACAAAATGTGTCGAATGTCAACAGCAAATGTTCTGTTTTTGGTCCGTGCGTTTTCCATTTTTTTGTGCTATACTGATTATAACAACAAACAGGAGGGAAGATTATGCAGGAAAACATCGCGTTTGCTGAAATTGACCGTTGGCGGCAAAAGCTGAACGAGCTGTCGCTCAACATCTGGAACCACCCGGAAGGGCCTTATCGTGAATACAAGGCCTGCGAATGGACGGCCGAGCTGCTGCGGGAGGCCGGCTTTGATGTGCAGACCGGCATCGGCGGCATCAAGACGGCGATTCGCGCAAGCTGGGGCAGCGGCAGACCGGTCATCGGGCTGCTGGGGGAATATGACGCCCTGCCCGGCATGAGCCAGAAGGTCTGCGCACATAAAGAACCGGTCGTGCCCGGAGAGTGGGGGCAGGCCTGCGGACATAACCTGCTTGGCGTCGGTCATGTCGGCGCTGCCATCGGCCTGAAAAAAGCGATGGAAGAGGGTAAGCTGTCCGGCACCGTTGTCTATTTTGGGTGCCCGGCTGAAGAGGTGCTGACGGGTAAGGCCTTCATGGCACGCGCCGGCGTCTTTGACGACATCGACCTGTCTGTCGCCTTCCACCCCGATACAGAAAACAACGTATCAATCGGCGTTTCGACCGGTCTGAATTCCTTCAAGCTGCACTTCAAGGGCCGCACGGCCCACGCCGGCGGCGATCCGCACAACGGCCGCAGCGCTCTCGACGCTGTCGAGCTGACCAACGTCGGCATCAACTACCTGCGCGAGCATGTGCCCACTACGGTGCGCATGCACTACGTTATCACAGAGGGGGGTGTCGCGCCCAATATCGTGCCTGACAGCGCGTGCGCATGGTATTTTGTCCGCGCCCTGTCGCGTGAGCTGATTGACGAGGTTTACGCCCGCGTGCTGGACGTCGCCGAAGGGGCGGCCAAGATGACGGGAACCGAGCTGGAGGTCGAATTCCTCGGCGGCTGCTACCCCACTCTCAATAATCGTTGCCTGGGCGAGGTTATGTACGAGGCCATGTGCGAGGTGCCGCAGGAGCCCTGGACGCAGGAAGAGCTGGACTTCGCCGCCGCGCTGAACGACGACAAGAGCATACCGCCCCTGTTCACTGGCGTTAAGCCGATGGTGGCCCGCAATTCCTACGGCTCGACCGACGTCGGCGACGTGCAGCACATCGCCCCGGGCATCAGCCTGGAAACGGCCTGCTTCAATCTCGGCGCGCCGGGACATCATTGGCAGGTAACGGCCAGCGCCGGGTCCTCCATCGGCGAAAAAGGAACTGTCTTTGCCGCAAAGGTTATGGCGCTGTTCGGGCTGAAAATTCTCAATAACCCCGAGCTTCTGGCCCGTGCAAAAAAGGAATTTGACGAAGCTACGGCAGGTAAGCCCTACCGCTGCCCGATCCCTGCTGAGATCCCTGTCCCCAATCAGGAATAAAGCAAAAACCGCCGGTATAAACCGGCGGTTTTTCGTCCTATTAGATGAGCAGCAGATAGGCTGCGTTTTCCGGGTTGTACTTCTTGTCAATGAGAGAGTCGTAGGTGCGTACCAGATCCTTGTCCAGCACCATGATTCGGCGGTCGGCGGGCAGCTCGGGCAGCGTGGTCAGCGGGCCGTCCAGCTTGTAAACGGCGTTGGGCAGGCCGGCAGGGCCGAAGCCTTCGCCATGATAGACGGGCAGGGTTTCAACATCACGGTAGTGGAAGGAAGCGACCGCGCAGGTTTCGACGCCGTCCGTCGTTTCGAAAACAGGGGAAACCAGGTCGCGGCTGGGGTTGCAGGGGGTCGTCAGAAAGCCGGTGCCCACCTGGTCGTCGATGGGGGCAAAGGCCGCTTCAAACAGCCCATAAACGCCGCTGTCGTCCCGGCCGGAGAAGGAGGCGATGAGCACGCCGCCGATATTCGGCAGCTCGGCCAAGTTAAAGCCGGTCATCAGTTCGCTGACAACCAGGTCAAAGGGAGAGGCGTCGGTCAGGATATAGCGCTTCCCCAGACGGCTGCGCCAGGCGTCGGAAATAGGCGCTCGGGCCAGGGCCTTCTGGGCGAACGGACCTTTGCGGCCCTTCTGGCGGCACATAATGTAGGTATCCTCTCCGTGGGTGGTAAAACTGAAGCTCTGATTATTTTCTGCCTCGAATTCCTCGCCGTTGAAGTGCATGGTCTTAAACAGGCTTTCGTGCCCGCCGCGGGTATCGTCGCGGGTGATGGTCATATGTGCGCCGTAGAGATGAGCGTTGAGGATGCCGCTCGGCACCAGATAGGTGCCGCTGTATGCAGAAATCATGTCGGCCGGAACCGGCTTGAGCCGGGTGTAAATATTAACGCCCTGCTCCAGCATGGCGACGGCAAACAGGCGGAAAATGGTTCCACCGACATCCAGCTTGCAGTCATGGGTCTGCGAAATGGCGAGAACGGCGTTGTATTTGGGCACGACGAAGAACTGGGTGGTAAACTGGAAGCTGTTGCCGCTCTTTTGCAGCACGCCGTCCCCCATGTCATATTCCGGGTCGCGATAGTCGACGCTGTCCCAGCCCAAGCCGTACAGCGTCGAGCGCTCGTCGCAGTCAAGGAAGGTTCTACCCTGGCGTTTGGCCATTTCCTGCTTGCTCTGTTCGCTGATGATGTCGTTTTTCTCCAAAAACAGCTGGCCGAATTTACACAGATCCTCCATGCTGGTGGTAAAGCCCGCGCCGCCCTGGATAAGCAGCAGCTCGGCAGGCTTGTCCCCTTCGCGGACAAGCGGGTTGGCGGGGTTGTGAACAGGGGAAAGGCGAGTGGAAAAAGCCCCGATGGGGTCGGTGATATGGTCGCGGCAATACTCGGCAAAGGGGACGCCCGTCACCTCCGCCACGACCATTTCCGCCATGGTAAAGCCGTCGTTGCAATAGGTTGAATAGGTGCCGGGCGCCGCCTTCAGGTGGCTTTTGGCCATGTGGGCGTAAACGTCGGCATAGTAATCGCTTCCCTTTAGGCTGGAAACGGAGAAGCCCTTCCACTGTGTCCCCGGCAGACCGGAGGTATGGCACAGGCAATGGCGCACCGTGATGTCGCGGTAACGCTCATCCAGCATGCGGAAACGGGGCAGATACTGGCAGATAGGGATGTCTAGGCCGATTTTTCCCTGCTCGACCAGCTGCATGACGGCCACCGTGCAAAAAATCTTGGAGACCGACGCGACATTGTAGGTACAGGAGGTAGTGGCAGGCTTTTTATCCTTGCCGCCCTGGCTGCCTAATGAATCACTAGCCAGCAGCTTACCGTCCTTCAGGATGGCATAGGAAACAGAGGTGTAGTCCTTGGGCAAGCCCAGACGCAGGATACCCGACAGTTTTTCTGTCAGCTGATTTGTCATTTTTGAACACGCTCCTTTGGTAAATACTATACCGTGTTTTGCAGTGCATGTCAAACCTTATAAGCCAATATACACAGTAAGATGCGTCGCCTGCCGGGGGGAAGGGACAGATGAAGCAAGGCCGCTCCCTGTATGCCTGCATGGTGCAATACGCAAGCCAATTAGACAACACTGGCAAGGAATAAAACAAGGCGGCCAGAGCAATTTGCTCTGACCGCCTTTGAAATTGTACGGGCTGATTATTCGGCGAACGCACGATACAGGAACGTCACGATTTGTCCGCGGGTGCAGATGTCATCCGGCGAAAACTCGGTCGCGCTCGTTCCGCTGGTTACGCCTGCTTCCACCGCCCAGCTTACCGCTGCGGAGGAAACATCGGTAAAATTGGCCTGCGCCGCATCCGGGCTGCCTGCGTGCTTCCAT
>CAJMOV010000094.1 GCA_905215125.1 uncultured bacterium
AAGCAGGGCGGCATGAAGGATGAAAACATCTTTATCTCAGAGGTCGGCCGCGTCCTCGAGCTGGACGGCAAGACGGCCGCCTTCGCCGGCACAGTGCCGTCGGGCCGCGTGCTGGTCGACGGTTATGGCGTCGGCGACATTGGCACCGCCGTTCTGCGTGAACGCAAGCACCTGTCGCAGGACGGGCTCATTGTCGTCACCGCAGCGCTGGATCGCCGTAAAGCTGTCCTGAGGCAGGGGCCGGAGATTTCGTCCCGCGGCTTCATTTTTGTCAAGGAAGCCGAGGATCTCAACGAAAGCGTGCGCAAGCTGGCGCAGACCGCTATCGAGGGCTGCTTTGCCCGCGGCATCAGCGATCGCTCGGTCATCAAGGCGGAGATCACAGAGCGGCTGGAGGATTACCTTTACAAAAAAACCAAGCGCAGCCCCATGATTCTGCCCGTCATCCTGGAGGTTTAACGACCGTACAGACGTAAAAAAACAGGGCCTGGGAAAGGCCCTGTTTTTCTGCAAATATGAAACTGAATGTCGAAAAAAGAAGAAATATTACGAATTGTAAACGACTGTTACCGTCCGGCCTTGCGCAGGATAATGGCTTCGACCGTATTGGCGGCGTGTTCGCAGGCGTCGCAGCACTTTTCGAACCGGGCGAACACCTCCACCCACGCAATGACGGTCAGCGGATCGCAGCTGCCGGCTGTAAGGCTTCGCATTGCTTCGGTGTAAAGGCGATCGCCTTCCTCCTCCAGGCGGTTGACCTCGACGATGAAGCCGTGGATGCTGGTCGAATCGCGGTAGCGGTGAAACTCCTGCATGACGATGCGCAGCGCTTCGCAGCATTGGGCGACCATGGCGCTAAAGGGCAGCGCCTCGGGGCGCAGCGATGTGACGTTGAACATATACATGCGCAGCAAAACGTCCTCGATGGCGTCGGTGACGTCGTCGATGGCGTGGGACAGCTCAATATAGTCCTGCCGGGGGACCGGAGGAAAACGGGTGGAGCGCAGGGCGGCCAGCACCTCATGCTTACGCATGTCGGCCTTGTGCTCGATGCTGTGCAGCTGCGCGGTGGTTTCGGATAGATCCTGCCCGGAAAAATTGCCAAGGCTGTCCTTGAGAAATTGGGCGGCCTGGCAGCAGAAGCCGGCCAGCTCGGTCAGGCAGTCGAACAAATTGTCTTTATTCTGGTTCATAACGCACCTCCTGGCGCCAACGGCGGATCGGAATGAAGGCCGTCGGGATATTTAAAATCATATTATAACATATACAGAGGAAAATGCAAAGTATTTTTGCCGAAGGCGCAAAAAACACGCAGAAAGTGCGCGGTTTGATTTGAAAAAATAAGTTGGCGAAATACCCGGCATATGATATAATGTAATATCAATGCGGCCTGTGAAATCGCATGTTGAAAGACAGGAGGGGTTTGGCTTGGATAAGAAGCTGGCGCGCATCATGGAACCGGGGATGAAGCTCAATTTTGTCGTGCTGACCTTGTTTTCCCTGGCCAGCATGTTCTTCTCCCTCTGGCTCGGGGCGGTCGAGCTGATTGTCGTCGTTCTGGTGTATATCCTGTACCGCAACGGCGTCAAAAAGCGCTCGGCGGAAATCCGGCGCTATGTGGAAAACCTGGCCTTTCAGGTTGACGACGCTTCCAAGCATTCACTGGTCAATTTTCCGCTGCCCACCATCATACTGCGGCTGGACACCGGCGAAATCATCTGGTATAACGACGGCTTTATTAAGATGAGCAAGGCGCACGAGGGCATGTTTGACATGCAGATCGCCAGCACAGTGCCCGGCTTTGACACTCGTTGGCTGATGGAAGGCAAGCCGGTCTGTCCGTATGATGTCGACGTCGCCGGACGCAAGTACACGGTGTACGGCAATGTCGTCCGATCCGGGTCCAAGGGGGGCGGGCGCAGCCTGCTGGCAACCCTGTTCTGGGTCGATATCACCGATTTTGCCGCCCTGCGCGACGAACATGAGCGCGGCCGGCCGGTCGTCGCCCTTATTATGGTCGACAGCTATGAAGAGCTGTACAAGGGCATGAGCGAAGCGGAAAAATCCATCCTGACGGCCGCCATCGACCGCCAGCTGACCGAATGGGCCGAGCCGACCCAAGGCATCATCCGCCGGCTTGAGCGGGACAAATATCTGTTTGTCTTTGAAAATCACAACCTGCTCGACTTTGTCGGGGAGAAGTTTACCATCATCGAAAAGATGCACGATATCAAAAACAGCGAGGGCATTTCCGCCACGCTGTCCATCGGCATCGGCAAGGGGGATTATACGCTTTACGAGCTGTATAAGTTTGCCTCCCTCGGCCTGGACATGGCGCTGTCGCGCGGCGGCGACCAGGTCGTCATCAAATCCAAAAACGCTTTTGAGTTTTACGGCGGGCGCAGCCGCGAGCTGGAAAAGCGCACCAAGGTCAAGTCGCGCGTCATGGCCAACGCCCTTAAGCAGCTTATCCGAGACAGTTCCCAGGTCTTTGTCATGGGGCACCGGTTTTCCGACCTTGATTGCCTGGGCGCCGCGGCCGGCGTATGCAGCGCCGTGCGCAAATGCGGCAAGAAAGCCTATATTCTGATAGACGACAAAAAGACGTCGGCCCGCGAGCTTTTGGATCTCATGCGCGCGCAGCCGGAATACCAGGGTGTTTTCATCAGCGAGGAGGACGCCATTCTGCGCGCCGATGCGGCGTCCCTGCTCATCGTCGTCGATACCTCGCGGCCGGAAATCGTCGAATCGGAACGGCTGCTGCAGACGGTGCAGCGCGTCGCCGTCATTGACCACCACCGCAGGGCGGCAAGCTACATCGACAACTGCGCCATCAGCATGCACGAGCCTTACGCCAGCTCGGCCAGCGAGCTGGTGTCCGAGCTTTTGCAGTACATCGTCTCCCCGCAGGACGTTCTGCATATTGAAGCGGAAGCGCTGCTGGCCGGCATTGTGCTCGACACCAAGAATTTCACTGTCAAAACGGGGGTGCGCACCTTTGAAGCGGCCGCCTATCTCAAGCAGGTCGGCGCCGACACCGTCGAGGTCCGCAAGCTGTTCGCCGGCGACCTGGGCAGCTTTATCAAACGGTGCCAGTTGATCTCCAGCGCGGAGGAGGTGGCCCCCGGCGTCTCGTTGTCGGTCACAGAGGACGAGGTCAACCGCGCCGTCGCTTCCCAGGCGGCCGACGAACTTATCAACATCAGCGGCATCGTCGCCTCTGTCGTCATTTATGGTGAAGGACAGGGAACATCGGTGTCGGCCCGCTCTTACGGGCAGCTCAATATGCAGTTTATCATGGAAAAAATCGGCGGCGGCGGCAGTATGACCATGGCCGGCGCGCAGTTCGCCGATAAAAAGCCTTACGAAGTCCGCCCCCTCGCTATCCAGGCCATACGGGACTACATCGCCGAGGCGGCGGAGCGGGACAAAAACGCCAAATCTTAACGCAGCCATGCAGCAAAAGGAGTAGAAGCATCATGAAGGTCATTTTATTGCAGGATGTCAAGGGGCAGGGGAAAAAAGGCCAGCTGGTCAACGTGTCCGACGGCTACGCCCGCAACTTCCTCTTCCCGCGCAAGCTGGCCGCTGAAGCGACGGCCGACGCGCTCAACGCCAAAAAGCTCCAGGACGAAGCGGCCGAACGCCGTATCGAGCTGGAGCGCCAGGCGGCGCGCGATCTCAAAAAACGCCTGGAATCGGTCAAGGTGGAGATTCACGCCAAGGCAGGGGCCGGCGGCCGCCTGTTCGGCAGCGTGACCACCAAGGAGATTTCTGAAGAGCTGCAGAAGCAGCACGGCATCGAAATCCCCAAGACAAAATTGCAGATGGACGACGCCATCAAGGGCTTTGGCGCCTATGAGGTCAAGGCCAAGCTGTACACTGAGATCACCGGCGCCGTCCGCGTCGTCGTCTCTGAAGAAAAATAAACGTGCGCAGCCCCGGGAGGTAGAGGATGAACGACCTGTATGCACGGCAGACGCCGTACAGCATCGAAGCGGAGCAGGCGGTGCTGGGCGCGGTGCTCATCGATCCCAAAAGCGCTCCGCGCGTCATCGAGCTGCTGACGCCCGATGATTTTTACATCGAAACCAACCGTCTGATTTTCGAAACCATATCCCATATGTTCACGGCGGCCAAGATTATCGATCCCGTCACCGTCCTGGACGAGATGAAGGCCCTGGGGTACAAGGATAAAGCCAGCCGCGACTATTTTCTTCAGCTTATTGAAACGACGCCGACGGCCGTCAACGTCGAGGAATACGCCGCTATTGTCCGCGGCAAGAGCATGCTGCGCGAGCTGCAGGCCGTGTCGGCCGAGATATCCGAGCTGACCCGCAGCGAACAGGAGGACCCGCAGGACATTGCCGAGCTGGCCGAGCAGAAGATTTATTCCATCCGCCAGGGCCGTGAAATTTCCGGCCTGACCCATATCAAGACGGCCATCCGCCTGGTGTACGACCATTTGGACGAAATGGCCGCCCATCCGGGCAAGCTGCCCGGCGTGCCGACCGGCTTCCGCGAGCTGGACGGCTTTATCGGCGGGCTCAACAAGTCCGAGCTGATCCTGATGGCCGCCCGCCCCGGCATGGGCAAGACCAGCATCGCCCTGAACATGGCGCTGACGGCGGCCAAAGGCTCGCAGAAAACCGTCGTCATCTTCCAGCTGGAAATGTCGGCCCAGCAGCTTGCCATGCGCCTGATGTCCAGTGAGGCGCTGGTCGACGGCAAAAAGCTCAAGCTGGGTACGCTGGGCGACGAGGACTGGCGCCGCCTGGCCGGCGCTTCGGGCCGCCTTTCGGAAATGGACATTGTCATCGACGACAATTCCAACATCACCGTGCCGGAAATGAAGGCCAAGTGCCGCCGCCTGGGGGACAAGCTCGGTCTGGTTATCATCGACTACCTGCAGCTGATGCGCGGCTCCAAGCGCACGGAAAACCGCGTGCAGGAGGTCGGCGAAATCTCCCGTTCGCTCAAGATAATGGCCAAAGAGCTCAACGTCCCGGTGCTGTGCCTGTCACAGCTGTCCCGCGGGCCGGAAAGCCGCTCGGACAAGCGGCCCATGCTGTCCGACCTGCGCGAATCAGGATCCATCGAGCAGGACGCTGATATTGTCATGTTCATCTACCGCGACGATTACTATGACCAGGACAGTGAGAAGAAAAACGTCGCCGAGCTCATCGTCGCCAAAAACCGCCACGGCGAGACCGGCACGGTTGAGCTGCAGTGGATGGGGCAGTTTACCACCTTCTCCAGCCAGGAGCACATCCACACATAAGCTTTTTCGTTTTGCAGGCGGGGAGGGAACTTATGCTTGCGTCCATGCGCGCGGCCATTGAACGGTATAGGATGGTCTCGACGGGGGACAGGGTGCTGTGCGCCCTGTCGGGCGGGATGGATTCCGTCTGTATGACCCATGCGCTTTGCGCCTTGCGCGGCGAGCTGGGCATCTCGGTCTGCGCCGCTCACTTTTCCCATGGCATCCGGCCCGACAGGGCGGAAGAGGAATGGGCTTTGGCGCGGGATCTCTGCCGCCGGCTGGGCGTTGAAGTCGTCCGGGGGGAGGGAGACGTTCCCGCCTTTGCGCGGCAGGAGGGCTTGTCGCTTGAGGATGCGGCGCGCCGCCTGCGCTATGGCTTTCTTCACAGCGCCATGACGGAGCTGGGCGCGCAGAAAGCGGCTACCGCGCACCATCGCGGCGACAGCTGTGAAACCATCCTGCTCAACCTTATCCGCGGGACGGGCACTGTCGGAATGGGGGGCATCCCGCCGGTGCGGGGCGTTTTTATCCGTCCCCTTATCGACACCGACAGAGGGGACATCGCCGCTTACGCTGCGCAAAATGGCCTGACGTGGTGCGAAGACGAGAGCAACGCCGACCAAGGCCTGCCCCGCAACCGCCTGCGCCACACCGTCCTGCCTGCGCTGCGGGAAATCAACCCGGCCGCCCCTGCCGTCATGGCCCGTATGGCCTACATGGCCCGGCAGGACGGCGACTTTCTTTTGCAATGCGCCCGCGAGCTTGCCGGTCAGGCGCGGCAAACCGGGGAAGAGGTGAGCATCCCCGCCCATGCGCTGCAAAGCGCCCATCCCGCCGTCTCGGGGCGTGCAGCCCGTCTGCTGTACGTCCGTGCAGGCGGACGGGAAGGGGATTTTACCCTGCGGCACGCTGAAGCGGTTCTGGCCCTGTGCCGTAGTGCAAGCCCGTCGGCCCGCGCCGATCTGCCCCGCGGGCTGTGTGCCCGCCGGCAGTATGGCATGCTGGTTTTTTCCCCCTCCGGGGATCGTCCGCCCCTGCCGATGCAACGGCTGACGCCCGGGCAGGTCGTGCGGTGGGGGGAATGGCGGCTGTGCCTTGACCCGCCGCAGGGCGGGGAGGGGTGGCCGATGAAGGTCCGCATCCCCCTGGATGCCGTGCAGAAGGGTCTTTGCGTCCGCCCACGCGCCCAGGGGGACGTCATCACCCTGACGGGGGGAAGCAGAAGCCTGAAAAAACTGATGATTGACAGAAAAATTCCGAAAAAAGACCGTGACAGAATGCCGGTTTTATGCGATAATAAAAAAATACGGGCCGTCTTTCTGGATAGGCCCATGGCCGCGGCAGACAGGGCGGAGAAGACCATCTGCGTGGCCGCAGGGAGGGAGCAAGGTTGAGCGATTTGATTGCACAGGATATCGACAGGGTGCTTATCACGCGCGAGCAGCTGCAAAAGACGGTTGCCGACTTAGGCGCGCGTATTTCCGCAGATTACCGCGGGAAAAATCCCATTGTGGTCAGCGTCCTCAAAGGGGCGTTTGTCTTTATGGCCGACCTGGTGCGGGAGATCACCGTGCCCTGTACCATTGATTTTATGGCGGTATCCAGCTATGGAAACAGCGACCGATCTTCCGGCCAGGTGCAGATAATTAAAGATTTAGACACCAATATTGAAGGCAGACATGTTATAGTGGTAGAGGACATTTTGGACAGCGGCGTCACCCTGTCCTACCTGCTCGAGCTGCTGCGCGCCCGACGCCCCGCTTCCGTCAGCCTGTGCGCGCTGCTCGATAAGCCGGCCCGTCGGAGGGTACAGGTCAAAATTGACTACCGCGGGCTGGAGGTGCCGGACGAGTTTATCGTCGGCTACGGTTTGGATTATGCAGAAAAATACCGCAACTTCCCTGAAATCGGGGTGCTGCGGCGGGAGCTTATCCCGCAAAAATAAAGTTTGGCCGCCATGCGGCTGCGGCGCGCTCATTCCCGCCCGCGCGCCTGGAAAGGTGGGAGCTTAACCCTTGAATAACCGAGTAAGA
>CAJMOV010000095.1 GCA_905215125.1 uncultured bacterium
CCCCATCAGCTCGATGCCGGACGGATACATAACAGCATGGAGCGCAATACGCAGCCGCCGCACGGCAGCTTTCCATGCAGAAAAACCGCCCGCACCAAAGCCCGGTGCGGGCGGCTTTCAAAACAGCTTGCAGGCCTTTTCCAAATCGATTTGTTGAAAGGCGCCGATAAAATCGGCAATATATCGGGCCGAGGCGTCCAGCATTTCGCCGCCCCACTGCTCGGTCGCCGTATCGGGATGATCCTGCCCGATCCAGCCGTTATCGGTGATGCTGGGGGTCAGGCGTGGGATGCTGACCTCCACCCCCTTATACCGGACGGAGGAAAACCCCGTCGTCTGCATATCGACAGACAGGTGGCGCAGGCCGGCGGGGGCGTCAATCTGGCTTTGGTCGATAAGGTCGGGACGGAAGCCGAGGATGGCGGCCGTCTCCTCTCCGCCGCCGTGTCCGCCCTTCCACGCAGGGTTTAAATCCCACGCCATCAGCCACCAGTTGAGCATGGCCAGCAGCGCGCCGCGTCGCTGCAAATCAAAGGCGACGCGCTCGATGCTTTTGATGTTGCCGCCATGGCCGTTGAGGATGACAAACCGGCGCGCGCCGTGCTTATACAGCTCGGCGCAGATCTGCGACAGAACCTGGTACAAAAGCTCGCTTCCCAAGCTGACTGTGCCGGGGAAGTCGCTGAGATATTCTGCCGCGCCATATGGAATGGCCGGGCAGATGAGCACATCGGACAAATCTTCTATACGGCGGATAAGCTCGTCGGGAATAAGGGTATCTGTGCCCAGGGGCATATGCCGCCCGTGACATTCGATGCTTCCCACGCCGATAAGCACCGTATCATGCCCGTGGAAATATCGCTGCGCCGCGGGCCACGTCAATTCAGCCAGCCGCATACGTCCGCCCCCTTAGCCGAAGATGGCCAGCAGGAAACCGGCTGCGACAGCCGAGCCAATGACACCGGCGACATTGGGACCCATGGCGTGCATTAACAGGTAATTGGTCGGGTTGGCCTTCTGGCCTTCAACCTGGGCGACGCGGGCCGCCATAGGGACGGCGGATACGCCGGCCGCGCCAATAAGCGGGTTGATTTTGCCGCCCGACAGCTTGCACAGCAGCTTGCCCAGCAGCAGCCCGCCGACGGTGGAGAAGCAGAAAGCGATAAGGCCCAGAGCAACGATTTTAAGGGTGCTGGCCGTCAGGAACCGACTGCCCACCGTTGTGGCGCCGACGCTGATGCCCAGGAAAATAGTGACGGTGTTCATCAGCGCGTTCTGCGCCGTGTCGCTCAGGCGTTCGGTGACGCCGCATTCACGCAGCAGGTTGCCCAGCATGAGCATACCGAGCAGCGGGGCGACGGAGGGCAGCAGCAGGATGGTGAAAATCGCCACGACAATGGGGAAAACAATTTTTTCCTTTTTGCTGACCTTGCGCATCTGCTCCATTTTGATGCTGCGCTCTTTTTCCGTTGTGATCATGCGCATGAGGGGCGGCTGGATCATGGGGATGAGCGCCATGTAGGAGTAAGCGGCAATGGCGATGGCGCCCAGCAGGTGCGGGGCCAGAATAGACGTCAGGAAGATGGCCGTCGGCCCGTCGGCGCCGCCGATAATACCGATGGACGCCCCTTCCTGCCCGGAAAAGCCGAGCAGGATGGCCAGGATGAAGGCGCAGTAAATGCCCAGCTGCGCCGCAGCGCCCAAAAGCAGGCTCTTGGGGTTGGCAAGCAGGGGACCGAAGTCGGTCATCGCGCCGACGCCGAGGAAGATAAGACACGGGTAGATGCTGGTCTTGACGCCGATATAAAGGATGTCCAGCAGCCCGCCCTCGACCAGCACGTCGCCGTAATCCTTGGTATGGGCCATGACGGCGTCCCACAGCTCGGGGTGGTAAAGCCCGCCCCCGGGCAGGTTGGTCAAAAGCATGCCGAAGGCGATGCCGACCAGCAGCAGCGGCTCGAATTTCTTGACGATGCCCAAGTACAAAAGCACGCAGGCCAGGACGATCATAACGAGGTTGCGCCAGTCGTCAAACAGCATGGAAAAGCCGGAGGACTGCCACAGGTTATTCAAAGTGTCAAGCATTATCTCCATACCGGTCACCTAGCTGAGCACGAGGATGACGGCGCCTGTGTCAACGCTGGCGCCCTTGGCGGCGACGACCTGCGCCACCGTGCCGTCGCGCGGCGCGAAGATTTCATTCTCCATTTTCATGGCTTCCAAAATGGCGATCAGCTGGCCGCTTTTGACGGCGTCGCCCGCCTTGACCTTGACGTCCAGGATGGTGCCCGGCATGGGGGAGGTAACCGGCTCGCCGGCGGCAACGGTCGGGGCGGCGGGCGCTGCGGGAGCGGCCGGTGCAGAGGGGGCGGGCGCCTGCACTGCCGGCGCGGGGGCGACAGGGGCGGGCGCGGGGGCGGCGACGTATTCGTCCACCATAATGGCTTCGCCGCGTTCGACGGCGACTTCGTAGGTCTTGCCGTTCATCGTGATTTTATACGTTTTCACAGGTGTCACCTCACTGTATTTCTTTGATGCTGATAAAGCGCAGTTCATTGAGCGGGGCGTCCATTTTGTCAGCGACAATGGCCATCAGTATGGCGGCAGTGCGCTCGTCGACATTGTAGATGTCAATCTCGCCCAGCGAGCCTTTGGCCGGCACCTTGCCCGCAGCGGGCGGCGCGGGTGCTTTGGCTGCGGCCGGCGCAGGGGCAGGGGAGGGGGCGGCCGGCGACGCCTGCCCGGCAGGCTGGCGCTCCCGCATGACCCTGCCCATAACGGCGATGACCGCCATGAGCAGCACCAGCATCAAAAAGACGACGGCGAGGCCCAAAACGGAATAACCCAGGGATTCACCCAGCGTGACGTTCATTCCGGTTCCTCCTTACGCTTCTTCAATGGTATAATGAACGGTGTGCTTTTCCTTTTCCGCACGGCGGGCGAGGAATTTTTCAGCGATCTGCGGAAAGGCGACGTAGGAAAGCACGTCCTCATCGCTTTTGGCCAGGGCGCCGATTTCCGCTTTAGCCTTTTCAAACCCGGGCTCAAGCGTGTCGGCAAAGCGGCCCTCGATGGGCTTTTCATCGCCCAGCACCTTGCGGCGCAGCTCCTCGTTGACCTCGCCGGGCGCCCTGCCGTATTCGCCGCGCAGATATGCCTTGATTTCCTTCGAGACGTTCTTGTACCGCTCGCCCACCAGCACGTTGGTCGTCGCCTGCACGCCGACCATCTGGCTCGACGGCGTCACCAGCGGGGGATAGCCCAGGTCGGCGCGCACGCGCGGCACCTCCTGCAAAACCTCCGGGAAGCGGTCGAGGGCGTTCTGCGCCTTGAGCTGGGCGACCAGGTTGGACAGCATGCCGCCCGGCACCTGATAGACCAGCGCGTCGGTCTCGGTGTTCATGACAATGGGGTTTAAAAGCCCGCTGTCCAGCGCGGCGCGCTGGATGGGCTTGAAGAAATCGTTGACCTTTTTGAGCATGTCCTCTTTCAGCCCGGTGTCATAGCCCATTTCCTTCAGGGTGTAGCTGAGAGACTCCGTCGCCGGCTGCGACGTGCCGCCCGAAAAACAGGAGATGGCGGTGTCGATGGTGTCGGCCCCCGCTTCGACGGCCTTGAGCAGCGTCATGGGGCCAAGGCCTGTCGTCGAATGGGTATGCACCACGATGGGCAGGGAGACGTTTTTCTTGAGCGCGGAGACCAGGTCATAGGCTTCCTTGGGGCTCATGATGCCGGCCATGTCCTTGACGCAGATGGAATGACAGCCCATTTTTTCCAGTTGCTTGCCCAGCTCGACAAAGGCGTCCTGGTTGTGGATGGGGCTCATGGTATAGCACAGCGTGCCCTGTACATGCGCGCCCGCCTTGACGGCTTCGTCAACCGCCACTTCAATGTTGCGCAGGTCGTTGAGCGCGTCGAAGATGCGGATGATGTCAATGCCGTTTTCCACCGATTTGCGCACAAAGGCGCGCACGATGTCGTCGGGATAATGCTTGTACCCCAGGATGTTCTGCCCGCGCAGAAGCATTTGCAGCTTGGTCTTTTTGACGTGTCTGCGGATGATGCGCAGCCTTTCCCACGGGTCTTCGTCCAGATAGCGCAGGCAGGAGTCGAACGTCGCCCCACCCCAGCACTCCAGGGAGTAATAGCCCGCATTGTCCATCGTTTCCAGGATGTCCACAAAGTCGGACAGCGGCATACGGGTCGCGATCAGGGATTGGTTGGCATCGCGCAGCACGGTCTCGGTGACGTTTACTTTCATAAGCCTTCTCCTTATCTTTGCTCTTGCAGAGGGCCGCGGCCGGCTCCGGCAAAAGATCAAATTATTGCATGTTAATTGTATCACAAGAAAAATTCCATTTCCAGCTTTTCTATGCAATTTCTTCAACTTTATCGCCTTTTCCAAAAAGGATGGCGATCTTTTACTTTTTTTTATCCTCACAGTATGGTATAGTATTGGTACGCTGCGCTTCCATACGCGCCTCTCCGGCATTTTGACGAAAACGTCCCGTTCCAGCCGCTGCGTTTTTGCCGGGGCGCGGGTCTGTTTTGCGTGCCAATGCGCATTGTATTTTTATTGGTTGTGTTGTATAACAGTAAGGGGTCTGCGATTAGCGTCCGGCCCCTGGAAAGGGCATAGAACGTGAAGAAAGACGCCATTATCTCCATCCGCGGCCGGCAAGAACTGGACGACCCGGAAACTGATATTATTACCCTGGTCACCCCCGGCCGCTTTTACCGTAAAAACGGCAGCTATTATATCTGCTATGACGAGACCGATCTGACGGGCATGACGGGCACCAAAACCACGCTGCGAATTTCACACGACTCGGTCGCCGTCATTCGCACAGGGCTCTACGCCTCCCATCTGGTCTTTGAAACGGGCAAGCGGCACATGTCGCTGTACGATACCGATTTTGGACAGCTGACGGTGTCCGTGCGCACCGAAAGCATCAAAAGCACCCTGACGGATCTGGGCGGAAGCTTGGATGTGCGCTATGCCGTTGAAATCGATCACGCCCACGCCGGCTTCAACAGCCTGCACATCGACATCCGCCCGGCCCAGCCGGGCGAGACGGCAGCCCCCTGACGGGGAAACTGGAAAGGAGTATTCGCGATGAATCATATTCAAAACGCCATGAGCGCCGCGTCGCAGATCATTCAAAGGGCCTATGACTCCGCCTGTGAAAAGGGCGACCTGCCCCGCGCCGACCTGCCTGCGCCGCAGATCGAGGTTCCCAAGGATTTGGCAAACGGCGACTACGCCTCCGGCTTTGCTATGCAGAGCGCCAAGGCGCTGCGCCTGCCCCCGCGCAAGATTGCCGACGCCGTCTGCGCCTGCGCCGACCTGTCCGGCACCCCCTTCCAGTCTATTGAGGCGGCGGGGCCCGGCTTTTTAAACCTGCGCCTTTCGCACCGCTGGTTCGCCGATGTTGTGGAAAACATCCGCGCCGAAGGGGCCGACTACGGGCGTACAAAGTCAGATCACCCGGAAAAAATCATGGTTGAGTTTGTCTCCGCCAACCCGACGGGGCCCATGCACATGGGAAACGCGCGCGGCGGCGTTCTGGGCGACAGCCTGGCTGAGGTGCTTTCCCGCGCGGGCAACGACGTCACACGCGAGTTTTACGTCAACGACGCCGGCAACCAGCTGGAAAAGTTCGGCTATTCGCTGGAGGCGCGCTATCTCCAGCTTGTCCTGGGCGAGGACGCCGTCTCCTTTCCCGAGGACGGCTATCACGGTGACGATATCCGCGAGCTGGCCGCCGCCTTCCGCGAGGAAAAAGGGGACGGATACGCGGACAGGCCTTCGGAAGAGCGGCGCGCCGCCCTCATCCCCTTCGGCCTTGCCCGCAACATGGCCCGCATGCGCTCCGATCTCGAGCGCTACCGAATCCACTACGACAACTGGTTTTTTGAATCGACCCTGCACGAGAGCGGATACGTTGAGGAAACCATACAGAAGCTGACCGAGCGCGGCCACACCTATGAGCAGGACGGCGCCCTGTGGCTGCGGACCACCTCCTTTGGCTGCGACAAGGACGACGTGCTGCGCCGGCAAAACGGCATTTACACCTATTTTGCCGCTGACATTGCCTACCACCGAGACAAGCTGGAGCGCCGCGGCTTTGACCGCGTCATCAACATCTGGGGCGCCGACCACCACGGACACGTCGCCCGTCTGACCGCCGCGCTGGACGCTTTGGGGCTGGACGGCAGCCGCCGGCTGGAAATCGTGCTCATGCAGCTTGTCCGCCTGATGCGCGACGGCGAGGTCGTCCGCATGTCTAAGCGCACCGGCAAGGCGATATCGCTGGCCGACCTTTTGGATGAAATCCCCGTCGACGCGGCGCGGTATTTCTTCAACTCCCGCGCTGCCGACACCCATCTGGAGTTTGATCTCGGCCTTGCCGTGCGGCAGGACAGCGACAACCCTGTCTATTATGTCCAGTATGCCCATGCTCGCGTCAAAAGTATCCTGAAAGCCCTGGCGCAGGACGGTATTTCGATCGACGCGCCGCAGGCCGATCTGACACTTTTGACCCAGCCGGCCGAGCTTGATCTCATCCGCGAGCTTTCCCGCCTGCCGGAGGAAATCCGCCTGGCGGCGGAATCGCGCGAGCCGTCGCGCATCAACCGCTACGCCACGCAGGTGGCGGCCGCCTTCCACCGCTTTTACACCGCCTGCCGTATCAAGGGCGCGGAGACCGAAGCGCTGCGTGACGCGCGCATCGTGCTCATCCAGTGCGTCGCCGCCGTCATTGAAAATGCCCTGTCCGCTTTCGGCGTCACGGCGCCCGATCACATGTAAGCCCCGGCGCTTGACGGAGCTTTTCCCGCTTTTCCGCCCAAGGGACGGAAAAGCCCCCGCACCCCTGAAAGGAAAGGATTATTATGAAAAAACTGGTATCCCTGCTGCTTGTCGCCCTGCTGCTGTGCTCGTCCCTTCCCGCAGCCGCCCTGTCGGCCGAGGAACGCTATGAGCGCATGGAAATTGTCATGGAGTTTATCAAGCTGTACGGCATAGGCTCGCCGGAGGGGGACGACCCGCTGGCCCGCGCCCTGCTGACCCTGTTTGAGGACGAGGACAGCTTTAACCTCTTTATGGACGCCATGCTGAGCAGCTATGACAGCCACAGCATGTTCATCCCGGCCGAAAGCTATGACGACGCCTTTCCGCAGACGTCGAGCTACGTCGGCGTCGGCATTACCATGCAGCAGGACATAATCGCCGCACGCAGGCGCGGATTGTGCGACGGATCGGGCAGTCCTGCCTTC
>CAJMOV010000096.1 GCA_905215125.1 uncultured bacterium
ACGCTGCTGACCTGATTGGATTTGCGGGCGATATAGCCGGCGACGCCGTCGGTTAGGCTGGCCAGCGCGAAAACCGCCAGCGCCGCCCACCGCGCCCACTCCCGGGGCAGGGAAGCCAGAGCCATAAAAACAGGAATGAGTGCGATGCGCGCCAACGTCACTTTATTCGCAGTGGTCATCAGCTATTCCTCCACCCTTTCGCCGAACAGCTCACACCCGGCAGCATCCAGAATCCGCACGCGGACGAACTGGCCTTCCGGCGTTTCCTCATCGAAGAAAACGACGCCGTCCACGTCGGGGGAATCCATATACGAACGTCCGTACTGGCGTCCATCCTCGTCGAAGCCGCAGCACAGCACCGTCAGCGTCTGGCCGATCAGGGCGCAAGAGGCGCTGTTCATGATGTCCTGCTGCAGGGCGAAGATTTCTGCCCTGCGGCGCTCTTTGGTTTCCTCGTCGAGCTGACCCGGCATAGCAGCGGCCGGCGCGCCCTCCTCAGCGGAAAAGGCGAAGACGCCCGCCCGCTCGAGCCGGTATTCCTTGAGGAAATCATAAAGCTCCTGGTATTCCTCCTCCGTCTCGCCGGGGAAGCCGACAATCAGGCTGGTGCGGATGACAGCGTCGGGCATACGGCGGCGGATAGCGTCGATGCGCTCGCGCACCAGCGCGCCGTCGCCGCGGCGGTTCATATCGCGCAGCACGCGGTCGTTGACATGCTGGATGGGAATGTCGAAATACCTCAGGATTTTGGGGCTTTGCTCGATGACGTCGAGCAGACAGTCGTCCAGCTCGTCGGGGTACAGATAATGCAGGCGGATCCATTCCACGCCGTCGATGTCGCAAAGCTGCTCAAGCAGACGGTGCAGACGGCGTTCACCGTAAAGGTCGGTGCCATAACGCGAAATATCCTGCGCGACGACGAGCAGCTCCTTTGCGCCGCGGGCTGCGAGGGCGCGCGCTTCGTCCACGATTTCCTCTATCGGACGGCTGCGGTAAGGCCCGCGGATGTACGGGATGACGCAGTAGGCACAGCGGTTGTCGCACCCTTCGGCAATGCGCAGGTAAACGGAATAAGCTGGTGTGAGCAGATCGCGCTCGCCCCCCTGCTCGGCCTTTTCATTCTCACCGAACCAGCCCCGCTTCCTCCCTTCCAGAGCGCCGCGCACGGCGCAGGCGATGTCGCTTACGCTTCCAGTGCCGACGGCGGCGTCCACCTCGGGCAGCTCCTTTAAAAATTCCCCCTGGAAGCGCTGGGGCAGGCAGCCGGCTGCGATAAGGGCGCGCAGGCTGCCCCCCTGCTTGAGCTGCGCCAGGCGCAGAAGGATGTCAATGGCCTCCTCCTGCGCTGACTGGATAAAGCCGCAGGTGTTGACGACGGCGGCGTCGGCCCGTGCGGGATCATCGACGATTTCCATCCCGTTTTCTCGCAGGGTATGCAGCATTTTTTCTGAATCCACCAGGTTTTTCGAGCATCCCAGGGGCACGAAAAAGACCCGAACAGGGCGGCTGTCGTGCATGTCACTCATCCCCCATTTCCTCCAAGCAGGCGTTTATCGCCTCGTTGATTTCATCCCAGCTGAAGCCGCGGCGGTACAACCCGTCCGATATGCGGCGCAGCGCGGCACGATCCGGCTTTTCCTGGCCCAGACGCGAGCGGATAAAGCGCCTCAGCTTTTCCTCATCGGGAGAAAAATTTTCCAGTACCAGGCTGGCCGTCTCCTCCCCGACCCCTTTGCGGCGCAGCTCCTGCCGGATGCGAATAGCGCCCCAGCCCTTGCTTCTGCCGGCGCGGCACACCTCCCGCGCGTAGCTTTCATCATCAATCAGACGCAGCTCGGCCAGGTACTGGACGGCATAGTCGGCGTCGTCGGGGTCTACCCCCTTTTCCTCCAGCCGCCGGCGCAGGCCCTCGCAGCTGTATGGCCGCATGGACAGGATATTGGCGGCGCGCTCGACCGCCTTTCTACGCGAGTGCTCCTCCATAGCTTATTGCTCGTCGTCCTCAAAATCGTCGGCAAAGACCTCAATGCCGGCGGCAGGACGAGGCGCCGCCTTGGCAGACGCTTTGGCCGCTTTGGCCGGCGCAGGCGCGGACGCGGTCTCGGCGGTCTTACCGCCTTCTTTATGAGTCAGCTTTTCCTTGATGTCTTTTTCCAGCTGATCGGCGATATCAGGGTGATCCTTAAAATACTGCTTGGCCGCTTCGCGCCCCTGGCCGATGCGGGTTTCCCCCATTGAGAACCAGGATCCAGACTTCTGGATAAAGCCCATCTCGACGCCGATGTCGACCAGCTCGCCCGCCTTGGATACCCCTTCGCCGTACATGATATCAAACTCCGCCTCTTTAAAGGGCGGGGCGATTTTGTTTTTAACGACCTTGGCGCGGGTGCGGCTGCCCATCAGCACAGTGCCGTTTTTAATATGCTCCTTGCGGCGGATTTCGATGCGCACGCTTGCGTAGAACTTGAGGGCGCGGCCGCCCGTCGTCACTTCGGGGTTACCATAGCTGACGCCGATCTTCTCGCGCAGCTGGTTGATAAAGACGACGACGCAGTTGGATTTTGCAATACCGCCGGCCAGCTTGCGAAGGGCCTGCGACATGAGGCGGGCCTGCAGGCCGACAAAGCTGTCCCCCATCTCCCCTTCGATTTCAGCGCGGGGCACCAGGGCGGCGACCGAGTCGACGACCAGCACGTCTATGGCGCCGGAACGCACCAGTGCGTCGGCGATTTCCAGCGCCTGCTCGCCGGTGTCAGGCTGGGAGACCAGCAGGCTGTCGGTATCGACGCCCAGAGCCTTGGCATAGACGGGATCCAGGGCATGCTCGGCGTCGACAAAAGC
This sequence comes from uncultured bacterium, assembly GCA_905215125.1. GTDB lineage: Bacteria > Bacillota > Clostridia > Oscillospirales > Butyricicoccaceae > Ventrousia. The sequence continues at coordinate 2,842 of CAJMOV010000096.1, forward strand.
GGCTTCTCCCCCCGCCTTCTGCGCCGCGGCGACGATGTGCAGGGCGATGGTCGTTTTGCCCGAGCTTTCCGGCCCGTAGATCTCAACAATTCGTCCGCGCGGCACACCGCCGATGCCCAAGGCCACGTCGAGCGACAGCGACCCGGTGGAAATGGCCTCGACGTTCATGGCGACATTTTCGCCCAGACGCATAACGGCGCCTTTGCCATAGGCCTTTTCCAGGTTTTGAAGCGCGGTTTCCAATGCTTTCTGCTTATCCATATTCCTAAACCCCTTTATCGGTGTGTTTTTCCATCGCAGTAAAGCCCTGCGCCGCCGATAAGGAAGCGGCGCCGTTCGCCGGCGCTCCACCCCTTCACAGCTGGGCGGAAGGACTGCCTATATTATAGCGCACGATGAAAAAATAAGCAACATATGTTCGTTTTCATTTTCTTTGCAGGCCGGTGCCGATGACGACCCGCTCGATACCGGTTAAATCCTGCCGGCACTGAACCGACGTATAGCCGGAGGCGCGCAGCAGCGCGCAGACATCCTGCGCCTGGCCCAGGCCGACTTCCAGCATGAGCGCGCCGCCGGACGACAGGCTTTCGCCCGCGTTCTGCGCGACGGCGCGGTAAAAGTCCAACCCGTCCGCACCGCCGCTCAGGGCGATGCGCGGCTCGCGCCGCACTTCCATGTCCAGGGTGTCGATCTCTCCCTCTGGGATATAAGGAGGATTGCACAAAATAAGCTGAAACCGCCCCAGCGCCGGGCTGAGGGGGGCCAGCGCGTCGGCCAGCACCGTACTGCACCGCCCGCTGACGCCGTGCCGCGCGATGTTGCGCCGCGCCACCTGAAGGGCAGGCTCCGAAATGTCGGCCAGCACGCCGGTCATTTCGTCCGACAGGCTTTTCAGTGCCGCAATACCGACGCATCCTGTACCGCAGCACAGGTCAAGAATACGCCCGCGCGCCCGCTGCTTCATGAACGCAACGCCGCACTCGACCAGCGTTTCAGTATCCGGACGGGGGATGAGGGTGTCCTGCGTCACCTCAAAGGTCAGGGAGTAAAAATCCCACTGGCCGATGATATGAGGCAGCGGCGTTCCGCCAAGACGCAGCCGGGTCAGCCGCTCTATCTCCCCCAATGTTTCGTCAAAGATATATTGGTCGCGCTTGCGCATCAGCTCGCCGGGCGGGATGTGCAGGGCAAAGGCCATCAGCTCACGGGCCTCCAGCCGGCTGCCGGATACAGAGTGCATCCGCAGCTCATGGCACAGGTCCAGGTAGGCGTCGTTGACCGTTTTGACCATGTTACCAGCGATCCTCCCCCTCGTTTTCGGGGATGACGGCGTCCATGGCTTCAATGGCGACTTCCAGCATGCTGTCGTCTGGCTCGAAGGTGGTAAAGCGCTGCATGAACAGCCCAGGCGCGCGCAGTACGCGGGTCAACGCATTGTCATGCCGCCCGGCGTAGCGGTTGATTTCGTAGCTGACGCCGGCGATGACGGGCAGCAACGCCAGCCGCAGCGCCATGCGCGCCAGCGGGTTTTCCCCCCAGGCGAACAGGGCTGTGAACAAAATACCGACTATCATGACGACGAAAAGGAAGCTGGTGCCGCAGCGGGGATGGAAACGGCTTTGCACCCGGGCGTTTTCCACTGTCAGGGGCAGGCCGGCTTCGTAGCAGGCGATGGTTTTATGTTCTGCGCCATGGTACATGTAGGTGCGATGGACGTCTTTCTGCTTGCTGGTCAGGAAAATGAACAGAATAAAAATAACCATGCGCACGCCCCCTTCAATGAGGTTGCGCACAAGGCCGGGCAGCGTGTGCCCGAACAGGCCGGTGATAAACGTGGGCAGCAGGAAGAAGAGAACGACGGGCATGGCGATACCCAGCACGACGGCAAGGGACATGAAAAAATTCTCCAGCTTTTTCTGCCCTACCCTTTCCGTCAGCCACCTTTCAAACCGGCCGGGTTCGACCCCTTCCTCATCCTCAAAGAAGGATGCCGAATAGTTGAGCGCGCCAATTCCATATTTCATGGAATCCCAGAAGGTGACGACACCGCGTACAACGGGCAGCTTGGCGAGCCTTCCGTGGGTACCGGTGCCGATGTCCTCGGTTTTTTTGACCGTTTCGCCGTCTGTCTTGCGTACAACGATCGCCGTTTTACGCGGGCCGCGCATCAATATGCCTTCAATGAGCGCCTGGCCGCCGATGGTTGTTTTTTTCAATTCTTTAGACATAATCTCCGCCCTTTGCTTGGGGTTTTCTCTTACTGCGGGTTTTTGTAAAGCGGCAGGGTGATGACGACGTTCGTCCCCTCGCCGTACTCGCTCTCAATGTCGATGCTGCCCTCGTGCAGCTCGACGATTTCAGTACAAACGGCCAGCCCGATGCCCGCGCCGCGGCCGCGGGCACTGCCCTTAAAGAACTTCTCTTTGACAAAAGGCAGCTCGTCGCGCGGGATGCCCATGCCGTAGTCGCGGATGGAAACGACGGCACTGTCCCCTGTCTGCACGGCGCTGATGGAAATGCGCTTTCCGTCCCTGCCATATTTTGCGGCGTTGTCAATAATATTGAGGAAAACCTGCTTCAGCCGGTTGCGGTCGCCGTTGATGACAATGGGATTTTCCGGCTCGTCGTAGACGGCTTCCATCCCCTCCTGCCGCAAAAGCTCGGTATAGGTGAACAGGGCGTCGTACAGCTCGCCCCGCAGGTCGAAAACCTCGGTCTGCAATTTGAGCCGGCCGCTTTCAATGCGCGAAAAGTCCAGCAGCTCCACCACCATCTGCGATAGGTGCTGCGCTTCCTTCTGGATAATCCTCAGCCCGCTGGCCGCCAGCTCGTGGTCGTCCAGGTCGCCCGATATTGTCTCGGCCCAGCCGTTAATGGCAGTCAGCGGGGTTCGAAGCTCATGCGACACCGATGAAATGAAATCGTTTTTCAGCTTTTCCATACGGGCCAGCTCGGCTGACATGTCGTTGAGCGTCGTGCACAGCTCGCCAATCTCATCGCTCCACTCAACCTCCAGCTTGGTTCCATACTGCCCGCCTGCAATTTTGCGCGCCAGCTCGTTGATCATCAGAACCGGGTTGACGATGGAACGGATGAAAAACTGGTTGGAAATCATAATAAGGCCAACCAGGACGACGCCGCACCCGGCCAGGATAAGCCAGACATTGCGCAGCTGCTCGTCCAGCAGCTTGAGGGAGGTCACATACCGCACCATGCCGATCATCTGGCCGCTGCGGTAAAAGACCGGCGCCGTGACCGCCATGACGCGCTCTTCCGTCAGCAGGTCATAGCCGACAAAATAGGCGGTGTCCTGCGTCGCCAGACAGTTGGCGACGTCATCCGTGCTGGGGATAAATCCCGCCGTCAGGCCGGTGGAGGAAAACATGATGCGGCCGTAGGTGTCGATAATCTGCATTTCGATTTTGTCTTTATCGGAAAAATCTCGTACCAGCTGCTCGGCATAAAAATAAAACTGGTCATAGCTCGAGCTCATATACAGGTTGATCTGCTTGGCTGTCACAGTGCGGCTGGTCAGACTGGCGCGGATGGAATTGTAGTAATAGCTCGTCGTTGCCACGCCGACGGTGATGAGCAGAAGCAGAATCATGGCGACAACAACGCTGACATTGTTGACCAGCCAGCGCCGCTTGATGCCGCTGGGGAGCACAGGCAGGCGGAACAGACGCTTTTTCCCCTTTTTCCCGTCGGCCGCGGTCTTCAGCTCTCCCATTTATACCCAAAGCCCCAAATGGTGGCGATGTGGCGCGGCTGGGCGGCGTCGTCTTCTATCTTGAGGCGCAGGCGGCGGATGTTGACGTCGACCACCTTTAAATCCCCCTGATAGTCCTTGCCCCACACCATGTCCAGCAGGTCGTCGCGCGACAGCGCGCGCCCCTTGTTCTCCAGGAAACTCTTCATAATCAGGTATTCCACCTGGGTCAGCTCGATGCGCTTGCTTCCCTTGTGCAGCTCGCGCGAACGCAGGTCCAGCTCAAAAATGCCGTCTGACAGCACGTCGGCGTTAAAGCCGCCGCCGCTGATACGCCGGTACAGCGCGTCGACGCGGGCGACCAGCTCGACAACGGAAAAGGGCTTGACGACATAATCGTCCGCCCCGGTGGTAAAGCCGGTCAGCTTGTCCGCCTCCTGCGACATGGCGGTCAGCATGATAATGCCGACGCTGCTGCCCGAGCCGCGCAGACGGCGGCAAACCTCAAAGCCGCTGATGTCGGGCAGCATGACGTCGAGCACGGCGACAGAAACGTCGTTATGCTCGCGCATATAGGCGTAGGCTTCCTCGCCCAACGCGAACTCGATGGTGTCATACCCTGCGCGGCGTAGGTTGATGACCACAAAGCCGCGGATGTTGTCTTCGTCTTCCAGGACCAGAACTTTCTTTCT
>CAJMOV010000097.1 GCA_905215125.1 uncultured bacterium
AAATTGCATCAGTTCCGTCTGCCTCAAAAAGGGGATGTTCAGATGGTCGTAAGCCCGCTTTGTCGCGCAGCGGCCGCGCGGCGTGCGGTTGAGAAAGCCGATTTGCATGAGATAGGGCTCGTAGACGTCCTCCAGCGTGACGCTTTCCTCCCCTATCGTTGCGGCCAGGGTGTCGAGACCGACCGGACCGCCGCCGAAGTTTAAAATGATGCTTTCCAGCATACGGCGGTCGGTCGCATCCAGGCCGAGGGCGTCGATTTCCAGCGCGCCGAGCGCCATATCTGCCACGGCGCGGGAAATGACCCCCTGCGATTTGACCTGGGCGAAATCGCGCACCCTCTTGAGTATGCGGTTGCAGACGCGGGGGGTGCCCCGGCTGCGCATGGCGATTTCCATGGCTCCCTCCGGCTCGATGGGGATGCCCAGGATGCCGGCCGAGCGCTCGGTGATGCGCAGCAGCTCTTCGGCCGAATACATTTCCAGCCGCAGCTGAACGCCAAAGCGGTCGCGCAGGGGAGAGGACAGCTGCCCAGCCCGCGTCGTCGCCCCGATAAGGGTGAAGCGGGGCAGGTCGAGCCGAATCGACCGGGCCGAAGGGCCCTTGCCGATGATGATGTCAAGGGCGTAATCCTCCATCGCGGGATATAAAACCTCCTCAACGCTGCGGTTGAGACGGTGAATTTCGTCGATAAACAGCACGTCGCCGGGGGCGAGGTTGGTCAGAAGGGCGGCCAGGTCGCCCGCCTTTTCAATGGCGGGGCCGGAGGTAATGCGGATGCTGACGCCCATTTCGGCGGCGATGATGCCGGCCAGCGTTGTCTTGCCCAGGCCGGGCGGGCCGTAGAGCAGGACGTGGTCAAGGGATTCGCCGCGCATGCGGGCGGCTTCGATAAAGACGGATAAATTTTCCTTGGCCTTGCTTTGGCCGATGTATTCCTGCAGCGCGCGGGGACGGAGGGAGACTTCGCCCTCGTCCTCGCTTGTCAGGGTGCTGGTAACAATGCGATCTTCAAAATCTTTTTCGAATTCAATGGCCATTTCGTGTGGTTCCTCCTGGTGGAGAAGGTGAGACCGCCTTCGGGCGAAACGGGAGCGGTCTTTTCGCCGGCTAAAAGAGCCGGAAGCCGCCTGACGCCCAGCCGGGTCTCCGGCTTTTCTGGGATGGCGTCGCCGTTTCAAGCCGGCGGCTTCGCTCTACCGGGCGCAGTTCAATAAATAGAACCTCCCCGCGCACGCCCAGTAAGACGATTCGGGCAGAAACAATTTTCAGTACAGCCGTTTAAGTGCGGCGCGGACAATGTCGTCGACGGGCATATTGGCGGTGTCGACGCCTTTCAGGGCGGTCAGGGCCTGGGCGCGGGAATAGCCGAGGACGGTCAGGGCGGCGACGGCGTCTTCCAGCGCGCCGCCTTCCGGCAGGATGTCCGCGGCAAGGCCGCCGGCGTCGCCGGCCGATTCCAGCTGATCGCGGGCCATTTTGTCCTTGAGCTCCAGAATGATACGCTGGGCCAGCTTTTTGCCAATACCCGGCGCGGCGCACAGCGCCTTTTCGTCGCCTGTAACGACGGCGAGCGCCAGCTTCTGCGGCCCGACCGCGCCCAGGATGGCGACGGCGGCCTTGGGCCCTACGCCCGATATGGCGATAAGCTGCTTAAAGCAGGTCAGCTCCTCCTGCGTGGAAAAGCCGTACAGGTCAAAAATATCCTCACGCACATACAGATATGTGTAAAACGTGGCGGCGTCACCCACCTTGACCGATGACGCCGAGCGGTAGGAGGTATGCAGGGCATAACCCACCCCGCCGGCGTCGACGACCACCATGGCCGGGGTGATTTGGGCCACTTTGCCGCGGATGAAATAAAACATGTCTTTTTCCTCTGCCTTCAGTGTTATAGCATTATTGGCGCCCCGCCGTCACCAGCGAGCCCGATGTATGCGCATGGCACAAAGCGACGGCCAGCGCATCGGCCGCGTCGTCCGGCCGGGGGATTTTGTCCAGGCCCAGCATGACGCGGGTCATTTCCATAACCTGCTTTTTCTCGGCGCGGCCGTAGCCGACGACGGCCTGCTTGACCTGGAGGGGGGTATACTGAAAAACGGGGCAGCCCTGCTGGGCACAGGCCAGGACAATGACGCCGCGCGCCTGCGCTACGGCAATACCCGTTGTGACGTTGGTATTGAAAAAAAGTTCCTCGACAGCGACGGCGTCGGGCCGCAGCTTTTCCAGAATCTCATTTAAATCCCGGTAGATTTCGCACAGACGGGCCGGCATGGGGGTTCCCGCCTTAGTCGTAATGGCGCCATAGCCCAAGACACGGCTGCGTCCGCGCGCATGCTCGACAGCGCCGTATCCGACAATAGCGTAACCCGGGTCAATGCCCAGCACCACCATACGGCCGCCCCCTTCTGTTATAGTCCTTCCTATTGTATCATCATTTGCCGCCGCGTACAACAAAAATTGCGTCGGACGCCGGCGCGCAGGCACCGGCAGGGGCTTTGAAGCATAGTATGCGGTGACAGGAGGGATTTTGTGTACTACATAACGGCATCAGACGGCGTCAAAATTGCCGTCTATGACTTCAATCCGCAGTCGCCAAAGGCGGTTTTGCTGATCCACGGCTGGCCGCTGTCGCATGAGATTTTCGAGTACCAGACCGAGCTGCTTCTGGAAAACGGCTATCGGGTCGTCTCTCTCGACCTGCGCGGCTTCGGCGCGTCCGACACGCCGGCCTTCGGCTATTGCTATGACCAAATGGCCATGGACATTCACAGCGTCGTCGAATGTCTGGGCCTGCGGCGCTTTACCCTGGTCGGCTTTTCCATGGGCGGCGCCATCGCCCTGCGCTACATGCGCGTCTGCCGCGGACAAGGGGTGTGCAGGCTCATCCTGCTGGCGGCAGCCGCCCCGATGTGGACCCGGCGGGAGGATTATCCTTACGGAATGACGTGCGAGGCGGTCAACGCCCTCATCGACCAGGCGGCCACAGACCGGCCGCAGTTGGCGCTCAGCTTCAGCCGCCAGCTTTTTGCCAGCCCGCACAGCGAAGCCGCCGTCGACTGGTTTCGCGGTATCGCCCTGTCGGCGTCGGGCGTCGGGACAATACAGGCCGCCATCTCTTTGCGGGACGAGGACGGCCGCGCCGACCTCGCCTGCGTGCGCGTGCCGACCACCGTCATCCACGGCGCGCAGGACAGCATCGTGCCGGGCGAGCTTGTGCAGCTTCAGTGCGAGGGCATCGTCGGCGCACGCCTTGTCACGCTGGAAAACAGCGGCCATGGTATCCTGTACGACGAGCTGGACGCCTTCAACAACGTTTTTTTACAGGCGCTGAAGGGGTAAAAGCAAGCGGCAGGTCTCCCCTGCCGCTTTTTCCTACCTTTTTTCGTGAACGACCAGCTCCAGGACATCGGGGCGGGTGTAATGCCCCATGGGGTCAAAGTCAAGACGGCTGAGAGGGACGAGCCCCATATCCAAATCGGCGTACAGAATCTCCTCTTTGTTCCAAACGGGGCCGGCGACGTACTGGCCAAAGGGGTTTACAATGCAGCTGCCGCCGGGGCACATGTCCTGCGGGCATTTTTCCAGCTCGGCGCGGGTTTCAAACCGCTCGGCGGGCACCATGTCGCGGGTGACGTACTGGTTGCAGCCGATGACGAAGCAGCGGCCCTCCAGCGCGATGTGGCGCATGGTGATCTGCCACTCCTCACGGTTGTCGGCTGTGGGCGCCAGGTAGATGGCGACCCCCTTCTGGTACATCGCGGCGCGGGCCAGAGGCATGTAATTTTCCCAGCAGATCAGGCCGCCGATGACGCCGAATTCAGTGTCGACAGCCGTCAGGGTGCTGCCGTCGTCCTCGCCCCAGATAAGGCGTTCGCTGCCCGTCGGCTTGAGCTTGCGATGCTTGCCCAGCAGCGTGCCGTCCGGCCCGAAATATAAAAGGGTGCAGTAGAGGGTGCAGGTGACGGCGTCGCGCTCGGTAACGCCGATGCACAGATAGGCGTTGGCCTCCCTCGCTGCGGCGGCCAGCCGGTCGGTGTCGGCGCTGGGTACGACGACGGAATTGTCATAATAGATTTTCCAGTCGCGGCGCCCTTCCATCGTGCGGCTGCCGACGACAAAGCCATAGGAAAACCCGCGCGGATAGGCCGGGATATAGGATTCGGGGAATACGATAAGCCTTGCGCCCTGGGCGGCCGCTTCAGCCGTCAGGCGGACGGCTTTGGCGATGGTGGCGTCCTTGTCAAACAAAACGGGGGATGCCTGCACAACGGCAGCGCGGCAGATTGGCTGCAAATCCTTCATTTCTTAACCCTCCCGATGATTTTTAACGGCGCTTTCCAGCTTTTCCATAGCGGCGCGCACGGTGGCCGTGCTGGTGGCGATGTTCATGCGGCCGTAGCCCTCATACCGCTCGGAGAACCAGTGGCCGGGATCAAAGAGAAGGCCCGCTTCGCCGAGCAGGAAGCGCTCTATTTTCTCTTTGGGGATGCCGAGCCGGGTGAGATCCAGCCACATGAGATAGGTGCCCTGCAAATCGGCGACGCGCACCTGCGGCAGGCGCTGACGGCAGAAGTCATACACCAGCGCGGCGTTCTCCTCCAGCTTTTTGCGCAGGCCATCGACATAATAGCCGCACCTTTCATAGGCGGCGATGATGGCGTCGGCCCCCAGATAGCCCAGCCCGCCGGCATGGGTTCGCTTGAGCCATTCGCTCACCTTCCCGCGCACCGCTTCGTCGGGCGCAAGGCCATAGGCTGCGCCCAGCCCGGCGACGTTGAAGGACTTGCTTGTCGAGGTGACGGACAGGGCAAAGCCGGCGCAGTCGGGACACGCCTTCATAAAGGGCACCATGCGGTGCGCGCCGATGGCTAGGTCGGCGTGGATTTCATCGACGATGAGGAATACGCCGTTGTCGCGGCAGATCTGAGCGACGAGCCTCTGCTCCTCCGGCGCCCAGATTCGGCCGGCGGGGTTGTGCGGGTTGCAGAGGATCATAGCGGTGACGTCGTCCCGCGCGGCCAGGGTGCGCAGCCCGTCCAAATCAAGGGAATATTGCAGGCGGCCGTCGACCTCCCGTTCGATGAGGGGGTTTTCGATGACGGTACGCTGGCACTGCCGGATGCCGTTGGCAAACGGGTAATAGACGGGCGGCTGGATGATGACGCCGTCGCCCGGCTTTGTCATGGCCTCGATAGCGCTGTCGACAATGGGCAGCACGCCGCTGCCGAACAGGATGGACTCAGGCGCGATATCGAGATCAAAACGCTTTTTCTGCCAATGGCAGACAGCCTTCCGGGTTTCTTCGGGCGCGAAGCGGTAGCCGTAAACAGGGTGGGACGTCCTTTTCTGCACAGCCGCGACGATTTCCGGCGGGCAGGCGAAATCCATGTCGGCAATCCACATGGAAATCATGCCGGAAGCGTCGGCGACGCCGAACTTTTCCTCCAGGCCGTCCCATTTGGCCGAGCAGGTATTGCGCCTGTCCAGGGTGGTTTCAAAATCGAATGACATGGTTTTTCTCTCCCTTTCGCTTATTTATGGTATTTACCGCCCGCCCCGATGGAGAGGGCACGGTAAAGCTGCTCCAGCACCATGACCCGCGCCAGATGGTGCGGAAAGGTCATGGGGGACATGGAAAGCCGCAGACCGGCCCGCGCCTTGACGGCGCCGTCCAGCCCCTCGCTCGACCCGATGATAAGGGTCAGACGGGACACCCCCTGCGCCTGCCATTCGGACAGACGGCGGGCCAGGGCTTCGCTCGACATCATCTCCCCTTCGACGCACAGGGCGACGACGCGGGAGGATGGCAGAATAGCCTGCTCGATGCGCTCCCCTTCCCGTCTGAGCCCGTCGGGCCGGCCGGCTTCTTCCGGCAGCTCGCGAATCTCCAGACGGCAGTAAGCGCCGAGACGCTTTTCATATTCACGGCACGCCTCCTGATAAAATTTCTCCTTCAGGCGGCCGACGCAGACAAGGCGCACCGCTATCATAGCATCACCGGCTGCATAGGCGCCCGGCGAGGGGCCACCGTAACGCGCACGTCATCCTGCGCGCCGACGCGGTACAGGGCAAGGTCGGTCTCCGCGGCGGCGTGACGGGGGGTGTTGTTGCGCTCGCTCAAATGGGCCAGCACCAGCCTGCGCGTGCCGTGCTGCACCAGCGTCTCGACAGCGCGGGCGCAGCTTTCATTGGAAAGGTGCCCCTGATCGGACAGGATACGCTGCTTTAAAAACTGCGGGTAAGGGCCGCCGCGCAGCAGCCCCACGTCATGGTTGGATTCCAGCACGACGGTCGGCGCGCCCCTGAGGGCCTGCATCACCTCCGCCGTGACACGGCCGAGGTCGGTGCAGTAGCCGACGGCGGCCTCCCCTTCCCCCAATATGTAGCCGACGCTGCCCGGGCTGTCGTGCAGGGTGGGGAAGGCGCGGACGCGCACGCCGTTCAAATCCATCTCCTCCCCCTCGTCAAAGGCGACGGCCCGGTCTGCGCCGGAAATAGCCCGCAGCCCGCCGTAAGCGCCCGCTGAACAAATCAGACGGGCTTCGGTATGGCCCAGCAGGACGGGCAGGGCGGAGACGTGATCGGAGTGGGTATGGGTGATAAGAATATGGCTGATGTCGCCCAGGGCCAGGCCAAGCTGTCCGAGAGCGGTGCGGATGTGTTTGCAGCTGGCGCCGGCGTCGATCAAGATGCGCGCGCTGCCATCGCAGTACAGCGCAGCGTTGCCGGACGAACCGCTGGCCAGGGTACAGAAAAATCGCATGGACGGGTTTTCCCTCTCATTTCACGCAAAAGGCCGCCGCGGATCGCGGCGGCATCTGCTCATTACTTGGCTTCTGATATGACCTGAACGTCGGGCACGCTTTCACGGCGGATGTTGGCGCCGACACGGCGCAGCTTTTCCACCAGGCTTTCATACCCGCGCTCGATGTGGTGGATTTCTTCAATGACGGTCTCTCCCTCGGCCGCAAGCCCGGCGATGACCATGGCCGCCCCTGCGCGCAGGTCGCAGGCGCGCACGGTTGCACCCGTCAGGCGCTCGGTGCCCTCGACGACGGCGACGCGGCCGTCGACCTGGATGCGCGCGCCCATGCGGCGCAGCTCGTCCACATAGCGGTAGCGGTTGTCCCACAC
>CAJMOV010000098.1 GCA_905215125.1 uncultured bacterium
TTTGGCTGGTCATAGGTTTTTTAAATAATAACGTCACTTTACCGGTAAGATGTCGATATTGAGCTCTGAAATATGCAATTTACCTAAAAGATAAGTTAATGTTTTGTTAAACTTCTGTAAAAGAAGAGTGTTCCATTTTGATATTCGCGATGATATAATAAGAAAGACGAACATCCGCGCAACATTTTTTTAAACATGTTCAGAGAGGTGAAGAAAGATGAAAGCTATTGTCAACGGAAGGGTCATCACCATTACCGGCGCGACCTTTGAAAAGGGGACAATCCTGTATGACAACGGTAAAATCGTCGGCGTCGGCGCCGATCTGCCCGTCCTCGAAGGGGCCGAGGTTATCGACGCTGCGGGCTATACCGTCATGCCGGGTCTGATTGACTGTCATACCCATCTGTGTCTGATGCACGGGCGCGAGACCATGCCGGGACACCAGGACTACAACGAAATGTATGACCCCGCGACCCCCAACGTGCGCGCCATCGACGCGCTTAACCCGTTTGACGACGCCATCGAACCGGTGCGCGGAGCCGGCTTCACCACCTGTTATACCGGCCCTGGCAGCGCCAACGTCATCGGCGGCAGGGGCTGTTCCTTCAAGCTGCGCGGCACAACGGCGGAAGAAATGTTTATCCCCGGCAGCGAGCAGATGAAGTTCGCCCTGGGCGAAAATCCCAAGCGCATTTACGGTCTCAATGGCAAGACGCCGCTGACCCGAATGGGCAGCGCCGCCGTTGCCCGCGATTACTTAACCCGCGCCTTGGAATACGCCGACAAGAAGGATCGGGGCGAAAGGCCCAGCTTTGACGCCCGCCTTGACGCGCTGGTTCCCGTTGTGCGCGGCGAGATGCGCGTGCGCATCCACTGCCACCGCGCCGACGACATCGCCACCGCCATCCGCCTTGCAAAGGAATTTAAGCTGGACTATGCGCTTGAGCATGCCACCGAAGGCTACAAAATCGCCGATCTGCTTGCGCGCGAACAGGTGACCTGTACCGTCGGCCCGCTGCTTCTGACCCCGCTTAAGATGGAAGTCTGGGGCCTGAAGCAGACGACCCCCGGCGTGCTGGAGCGCGCCGGCGTGCCCGTCTGCCTGACGGCCGACGGCGGCTGGGATACCCAGTGGCTGCCCACCTATGCCGGCATCATCGTCCGCCATGGCATGTCGGAAAAGGGCGCGTTGGCAGCCATTACTATCCAGCCGGCCCGCGTTATGGGCTTGCAGGATCGTGTCGGATCCATTGAAGTGGGCAAGGACGCCGACTTCGCCATTTTTGACGGTAACCCCCTATGCAACCTGACCGAATGTCGTATGACCATCATCGACGGTGAAATCGTCAGCGATAAACGCTGATTTCCGGTTTTTATGGGGGCTGCCTGCGAGGCATTGGCTTCGCAGGCAGCCCCGCCGCTTATATGCAAAGAAAGAGGAGGAAATTTATGAAGAAGAGAAGCCTGGCCCTTTTGCTGGCCCTGACAATGGCGGCCGGTCTGGTTTTGGGCGCCTGCAGCAATAGCGGAGACGGTGGCGACGGCGAAGAGCGCGTCCTGACCATCGCATCGCCCTACGCCATCGGATCCCTTACGCCGTGGATCTCCAATTCTGACGGCGACCGTTATGTCCTGGGCAATGTCTACGAAGCGCTTGTCGAGGTCAACACCGGCTCGAGCGACGGCGTCGAATACGTCCCTGCCATTGCCGAATCGTGGGAGTATACCGATGACACCACCCTGGTGTTCAAGCTGCGTGAAAACGTCTACTGGCAGACCGAGGGCAACGATCTGTTTGATGAAAAGGTGCAGGTCAAAGCCAGCGATGTCAAGGCGGTCTTTGATTTTGTTCTGGATGAAAGCAATGCAGCATCCAAATGGGGCGCCCTGGATCCCCTGGTCGAAAGCGTCGAAGCGACCGACGATTTTACCGTCACGTTCCACGCGAAGACCCCCAGCGCTACGCTGCTGTACGAAATTTCAAATATCTTTATCTTCCCGATGAAGGCGATTGAAGAGGATTTTGACCTGACCCAGCAGCCGGTCGGCACCGGCGCCTTCATCTTCTCCGATTACAGGGTGGACGACAGCGTTACCCTGACGCCCAACCCCGATTACCGCGTCACCCCCAATGTTGACAAGGTTGTCATAGAAATCGTGCCGGACAAGGCTGTCGCGGCCATTTCGCTGCAAAACGGCGAGGTGGATATCGTTCCGCAGCTGCTGACCACCGATTTGGAGGCGGTCGCCAACGACGAAAATCTCAAGCTCATCCCCAACAGTGTCGGCTGGTACCGTTACATCGGCTTCAACTGCTCGCAGGAGATTTTCCAGGATATCCGGGTCCGCCAGGCTATTTCCATGGCGATCGACTTTGAATCCATTACCCAGACCCTGTTTGGCAACGACTTTGGCGCGCAGCTGGCCGTCGACTCCTATGGCGGAGCCGTCCCGCTGGAGTTTGAGGGCTCTGATGTGGAGGCCTGGAAGGCCGTCTATGAATACGATCCCGACAAGGCCCAGACCCTGCTGGAAGAGGCGGGCTGGTCCAAGGGCAGCGACGGTATTTACGAAAAGGACGGCAAGAAGCTCTCCTTTGCCATCAAGTGCCCCACCAATGACCAAAACCGCGTCAAGCTGGGCGAGATGGCGGCGACCTATTTGAAGGGCATCGGCATTGACGCATCGGCCCAGCCGACCGAATGGGCGACCATGACGGCCGACATCGCCTCCGGCAACACCGAGATGTTTGTCATGGGCGGCGGCAGCGTCATCGGCGGCATGAACATGCTGTTCCACTCGGTCAGCATGCAGGGCACGTCCCACAATGTTTTTTATGCCGATGAAACCCTGGACGCCATGCTGGATGAAGCCTACGCCACCATTGACGACGATGCCCGCGTCGAGCTGCTCAAGGAAGCGGCCATGCGCGCGCTGGAAAACAAAGTCCACGCCGGCGGCTACTTCGAATATGTGCAGATCGGCATGAACAAGCGCGTCACCGACTTTGAAAAGAGCCCGACGCTGTGGTACAGCCTGTGCAACGATTACCGCAACGTTGGCGTTGACGGCGAATAACGCAAGATATTCCTGACAGGCAGGAAAGGCACCGCGCCGGAGGGGTAACGCTCTCCGGCGCGGTTTGTAAAAATCAAAGCCACGTATCGGGGCGTGGGGCCCTGAGCAGGAGGAGGAAAGCAATGCGCGTCTATATCATCCGCAGGCTGCTGCAAATGATCCCCACCCTTCTCATCATTTCCTTTATGATCTTCGGGCTTTTGTACCTGACGCCGGGCGACCCTGTTTACCTGATGCTGGGCGCGGGCGAATCGCAGACCATCAGCCCGGAAACCTATGAAATGGTGCGGAAGGATCTGGGGCTTGATCAGCCCTTTTTTGTCCGGTACTTAAATTTTGTAAAAGGCGCCGTCACAGGCGATTTGGGTGAATCCTACGTCACCCGGCAGGACGTTTTTTCAGAAATCATGGCCCGTATGCCCGCGACATTGCAGCTGACGTTCTGCGCCATGATTATATCGGTGCTCATATCGGTGCCGCTGGGGATATTGGCCGCAGTCAAGCACAACAGCATCTGGGACAATATCGCGACGTTTCTGGCCACCATCGGCGTTTCGCTGCCCAAGTTCTGGTTTGCGCTGGTGCTCATCATCGTCTTTTCCCTCAATCTGGGCTGGCTGCCCAGCAAAGGCATTGGATACCTGGATGAAGGCATTGGCACCTATCTCAGCCATATGGCGCTGCCCGCTTTTTCTCTGGGGCTTGGCCTGGCGGCGACCCAGACCCGCATGATCCGATCCAGCATGCTCGATGTGCTGGGGCAGGACTACATCCGCTTTGCCCGCAGCAAGGGCTTGAAGGAAAAGTTCATCCTGATGGGCCACGCCATGAAAAACGCCCTCATCCCGGTTATCACCGTCTTCGGCTCCGAAGTCGGCGGGCTGCTGGGCGGTGCCGTCGTCACCGAGACCATCTTCGCATGGCCGGGGGTGGGCAGGCTGATTGTCAATTCCATCGGCAAGCGCGACTACCCCATGATCCAGGGCGCGACGCTCATGCTGTGTACGCTATTTCTGCTGATCAATCTTCTGGTTGACATCTGCTATGCGTGGCTCAACCCGAAGATCCGTCTGGACAAAAAGTAAGGGGGCCGGTTTATGAACAACGAACAGAAGAAAGACCTCTCCCCCGCCGTCATTGGCGAAGAGGCGTTGTCCGCTTCCTCCTACTGGCGGGACATCATGCGCAGCTTCTGCAAAAACAAAATTGCCGTCGTCGGGCTGGTTCTTCTGGTTATTATAATTGTGCTGTGCGCCGGGGCGCCGCTGTTTACCAGCTATGACCCTGTTATCGACATGGATCCCAGCCAGAACCTTTTGCCCCCGGGGTCGGAAGGGCACCTGCTGGGCACTGACGATTACGGCCGCGATTTGTGGTCGCGCCTTATCTACGGCGGCCGCACCTCCATGCTTACGGGCGTTGTCGTGGCCATTCTGTCGGCGGCGGCCGGCGTGTTCATCGGCTGTGTCAGCGGCTACTTCGGCGGGCGTATCGACTCGCTGCTTATGCGCTTTACCGACATCATGCTGTCCTTCCCCTTCCTCATCATCGCCATCGCCATCATGGCGGCGCTGGGTGCCAGCCAGAAAAACGTCGTGCTGGCCCTGGCCATCATCGGCTGGCCCGCCTTTGCCCGCCTGACGCGCAGCCAGGTGCTGGCGCTCAAGGAACAGGAATATGTCGAATCAGCCCGCGTCGCAGGATTTAAGAGCATGCGCATCATGCTTAACCACATCCTGCCTAATGCCATGGGCCCTATCATCGTCCAGCTGACGCTGGCGGTCGGCAACGCTATTTTGTCGGCGGCCAGTCTCAACTTCCTGGGTATGGGCGTTGACTCGACGCTGCCCGACTGGGGCGTCATGCTCAACCAGGGCCGCAACTATTTGCAGACCCATTCTTACCTGACGACGGTGCCTGGCGTCGCCATTTCCCTGACCGTACTGGCCATGAACTGGGTGGGCGACGGCCTGCGCGACGCCTTTGATCCCAGACTGAGAAAGTAGGTGACAGCAATGCAGGAAGGCAAATTGCTAACAGTAAAAAATCTCCGCACCAGCTTTCGCACGCCGGAAGGCATTGTCCGGTCCGTCGACGGGGTATCCTTTGACGTTCGCCGCGGCGAGACGCTGGCGCTGGTGGGTGAATCGGGCTGCGGTAAAACGGTCACCTCCCTTTCCCTCATCGGCCTTCTGGCCGAGTCGGCCACTGTCGAAGCGGACGAGCTGCGCTTTGATGGCAAGGACCTGCTTTCCCTTGACCGCGAGCAGCGCCGTCTGGTGCGCGGCAGCGGGATTTCCATGATTTTTCAGGAGCCCATGACATCCCTGAACCCCGTCTACCGCATCGACCGGCAGATTGGCGAGGTCTTTACCTGCCACAATCCCAAGATGAGCAAGGCGGAGGTTCACGAGCGCTCGGTGGAAATGCTGCGCAAGGTGGGCATCCCCAACCCGGAGGAACGCCTGCGCGTCTATCCGCACCAGCTGTCGGGCGGCCTGCGCCAGCGCGTCATGATCGCCATCGCCCTGGCCGCCGGGGCCCCCCTCGTCATCGCCGACGAGCCGACGACGGCGCTTGACGTCACCATCCAGGCGCAGATATTGCAGCTGCTCAAGGATTTGCAGCGAGATAATGGCATGTCCATCATCCTGATTACCCACGATTTCGGCGTCGTTTCCCAGCTGGCGCAGCGCGTCGCCGTCATGTACGCCGGCAAGATCGTCGAGGAAGGGGCGGTTGAGGACATCTTCCGCGACCCGCAGCACCCCTACACCCAGTTGCTCATTTTGTCCATCCCGGGTATCAAGGTCAAGCGCGGCGGAAGGCTGGAGTCCATTTCGGGTGCCGTGCCCAATCCCCTGCGCTTCCCCAGCGGGTGCCGTTTCCACCCCCGCTGCCCGTACGCCATGGACATCTGCCGGGAGAAGGCGCCGCCTGAGATCGAGAAGGACGGCCGCCGCGTCAGCTGCTTTTTAAGGGGTGGTGAACATGCAGAATAACGTCAGCTGCAGAATTGAAAATTTGAAGGTCTATTTCCCCATCAAGGCGGGCCTTGCCCAGCGCACCGTCGGCCACATTAAGGCGGTCGACGACGTCAGCCTGGACATCCGCGGGGGCGAAACCCTTGGGCTGGTCGGCGAGTCGGGTTGCGGCAAGACGACGGTCGGCCGCGCCATCGTGCGTTTAAACGAGCCGACGTCGGGAAAAATCATCTATGACGGACAAAATATTCTCGAGCTCAAGGGGGACGCCCTGCGCGATCTTCGGCGCAAGCTGCAAATCGTATTCCAGGATCCTTACTCCTCCCTCAACCCTCGCCAGACGGTGCGCAGGATGCTGTCCGAGGTGCTGACGGTACAGATGGGGATGGATCAGAAGCAGGCGCTTGAACGCACGGGCGAGCTTTTGTCCCAGGTCGGCCTTTCGCCGGCATACGCCCCGCGCTATCCGCACGAGTTTTCTGGCGGACAGCGTCAGCGCGTCGCTATTGCGCGGGCCATCGCCCTGCAGCCGGAGTTTTTGGTGTGCGACGAGGCGGTGTCTGCCCTTGACGTGTCCATTCAGTCGCAGATCATCAACCTGTTGATGGATCTGAAAGAGCGCTACACCGACATGACTTACCTCTTTATCTCCCATGCTCTCAACGTCGTCGAGCATATCTCCGACCGTGTCGCCGTCATGTATCTCGGCCGCGTTGTCGAGCTGAGTGAAACAGAGGAGCTTTTTACACATCCGGCCCATCCCTACACGCAGGCGCTGCTTTCTGCCATCCCCATGCTGGCCGGACGGGAGACGCGCGAACGCATCGTCCTGGGGGGCGAAGTGCCTTCGGCCGGCAATATCCCGCCCGGCTGCCGTTTCCACACCCGCTGCCCCTATGCCAGCCAACGCTGCCGCGAAGAGGATCCGCCTATGCGCGAATGCGCGCCCGGTCACCTTGCAGCCTGTCATCTGCTGGATTAAGGGTAAAAGCCCGCAGGAAATGCTTCCTGCGGGCTTTATTTTGAGGCGTTTTCACAAAGAGGAGGGATGCTTTGCGCCGGGGGG
>CAJMOV010000099.1 GCA_905215125.1 uncultured bacterium
CTATATTAACACCACCCGCCCCCACTTGTCAAGGGGGTATGTTGCACGAAAAGGGGCCGGAAAAGCGCAAAGCCCCTCCCCGCAAGGGGGAGAGGGCGGTAAAAGGACGGAAGGAAGAGGGCTTTTAAGGATTTGACCAGCCTTCAGGACAAAAGACGTCGATGGCGTCGCGCACGGCGGAGATGGCGACGTCGCTGGGGCTGCCGCCAAACTCGCCGTCCAGCGTCCAGGGCACGGCGTCCGGCGCGCAGAAGCGCACGCGGGAGGCCTTGAAGGAGTGGACCAGGTCGGAATCAAAATCCTGGTGCAGGATGGAGTTGATGACGGCCGTCAGCTCGGCGACGTTCTGGGGGTTGCGCACGAGGGTGACCTCCAGCAAACCGTCCGACATGGAGACGCGGGCTTTGTCCGACAGGCGGAAGCCGCCGACCGAAGAGGAGTTGCTGACCATGCCGAAAAGAAACTCGCCTTCGGTGGAGAAGCCCTCGGCTTCCACCTGCATGGGATAGGCCTTGAGAACGGGCAGGCGCTTGATGCCCTCCAGGATGTAGGCGGTGCGGCCCAGCAGCATTTTGCTTTGCTGCGGGGTCTGGTAGGATACCTCGGTAAAGGCGCCGAAGGCGGCAATGTAGGAGAAATAACGGTCGCCGAAGCGGCCGGCGTCAATGCGGCAGGTATGGCCGGCGGTGATGTTGCGCGCGGCGTCCAGCATGTTGCGGGAGATGCCCAGGCTGGCGGCAAAATCGTTGACCGTGCCGCTGGGCAGGTAGCCGAGAGGCACGCGGCGGCCGAGCGCCATGATGCCGCTGAGCGTTTCATTGAGGGTGCCGTCGCCCCCGCAGGTGACAACGATGTCAAAATTGCCGTCATGCGCGGAAATGATGTCGCCGATTTCACCGGCTCGCGTCGTCGGGCGCACAAGGGTTTCAAAGCCGTGCTCGGCAAAAAGCTGAAGGATATCGAGCAGCCTTTGACGGATTTCGCTGCGCCCGGCGTGCGGATTGATGATGAATAAGATACGTCGCCCACCCTGCAAGGCGGACACCTCCTTTGTATGTTTGGGCTGCATTGGCCAATGCTATATGGGGTGATACAATGAAAAACAAAATGCGAGAATACGCGGAGACCACTCTTTTGGGCGCGGTGGGATACTGCGTGCTGGAAATGCTGTGGCGCGGCCGCACGCATTGGAGTATGGCGGCGGCGGGCGGCTTCTGCTTTTCGGCGCTGCACGCCATCAATGAAGAATACGGGGATCTGCCGCTGTGGCGGCGGTGCCTGTGGGGAGCGGCGACGATAACGGCGGCCGAGCTTTTGACAGGCTGCCTGGTCAATATCCGGCGCGGCTGGGGGGTGTGGGATTATTCCGACCAGCCGGGCAACGTCATGGGGCAGATTTGCCCGTTGTTTTCCGTTTTGTGGTTTTTGCTGTGTATCCCGCTGTGCGGCCTGAGCGGCTCCATCCGAAAAAAGATCTCGCGCGGCAGCGCGCAGGCGTGATACAATAGGGAAGGGACAACCCGAAAGGATGAAAACAGATGGAACGCGAGGAATTGTTCGCGCGGCTGCGGGATTTGCACGGCAGGGCGCGCAAGACAGGGCAAGCGGCGTACAGCGGCTTCCTGACCCCGGCGGAGCAGGCGTGGGCGGCGGCCGACTGCCGCGCCGCCGGACTGGACGGAATGTATCTGTGGGGCGGACGGGAGGACAGCGAGCGCAGGATGGCCTTTTTCTTCCCCGAGTGGATGGACTGCGAGGGCTATGACTTCCCGGAAGTCAGCGGGGTTCGCATCACGGTGCGCTTCGGCGCGCCGTCGCACCGCGACGTCATGGGGTCCATTCTGGGCCTGGGGATCGAGCGCCGTGCCGTTGGAGACATCACCGTCGAGGGGGAAGAGGCGTGGCTGCCGGCGCTGGCGACAGTGGCGCCTTTTATTGTACAGAATTTAGAAAGGGTGGGGCGTTTCGGCGCGAAAGCCGTTTTGACGGGCTGGGCCGATATCCCGCGGCAGGAGAAACAGGCGCGCCCGGTGCGCTTTACGGTGCAGAGCATGCGTCTTGACGCGGTGGCGGCCGGACTGTTCAGCCTGTCGCGCGCAGCGGCGGCGTCCGCCATTCAGGGGGGAAAGGCGTCCCTTAACCACCTGGAGTGTCAGCGGGCAGACGCCCGCGTCGGCGAGGGGGACGTTATCTCCCTGCGCGGCGAGGGCAAGGGCCGCGTCATATCCTGCGGCGGCACGACGCGCAAGGGGCGCATCAGCGTCGAGGGGGAAAGGTACATATAAAATTGACGGTTAATCGTACTGCGGCCCAAGGGAGTCCGGCAGTATAATCCAGCAATTATTATACCATATTTACGCGCCGCCTATAAAGCGGTTTTTCGTGGAGACGGCGCATTTTTTCTTGACAGCAAAAAAGCGCCCGCCGGGCGCTTTTTTTGCACATGGGGAAAGAGCGGTCAGGCGAGACCGAGCAGACGGGCGCCGTTTGCGACGATAAAGCAGACGGCAAAGCCGATGGCGGTGGGCAGCAGGATGGAGACGGCGGTCCACCTCAGGCTGCCCGTCTCTTTTTTGATGGTCAGGCAGGTCGTTGAGCAGGGCCAGTGAAACAGGGAAAACAGGATGGTGCAGAGCGCCGTCACAGCCGTCCAGCCGTTTTGGGCCAGAAGGGCGTGAACCGACTGCGAAGAGCCGAGCTCGGGCAGGCTGCCCGAAGCGGTGTAGACCATAATGGCGATGGGAAGGACGATTTCGTTGGCGGGAAAACCGAGGATGAAGGCGAGCAGGATGACGCCGTCCAGCCCGAAGAGACGGGCGAAGGGGTCGAGAAAGCCGGAGACGTGGGCGAGCAGGCTGGCATCTCCGACGGTGATGTTGGCGAGCAGCCAGATGACAAGGCCGGCAGGGGCGGCGACGGCGGCGGCGCGCGCCAGGACGAAAAGGGTGCGGTCAAGGACCGAGCGGATAATGACCCGGCCGACCTGCGGGCGGCGGTAGGGGGGCAGCTCGAGCGCGAAGCTGGACGGCACGCCGCGCAGCAGCGTCCGGCTGAGAAAGCGCGAGCAGGCGAAGGTCATGAGCACCCCAAGGACGATGACGCCGGTGAGCAGCAGGGCTGACGCCAGCGTCGCGCCCAGCCCGGCGGCGCCGATGAAAAAGAGGGAAATGAGGGTGATCATGGTGGGAAAGCGGCCGTTGCAGGGGACGAGGGAATTGGTGATGATGGCGATGAGCCGCTCGCGCGGCGAGTCGATGATGCGGCAGCCCGTCACGCCGGCGGCGTTGCAGCCAAAGCCCATGCACATGCTGAGAGACTGCTTGCCGCAGGCGCAGGCCCTTTTGAAGAAGTGGTCCAGGTTGAAGGCGACGCGGGGAAGATAGCCGAAGTCTTCCAAAAGGGTAAAGAGGGGGAAAAAGATGGCCATGGGGGGAAGCATGACGGAAACGACCCAGGCCAGGACGCGGTATGCGCCCAGCACGAGCAGGCCGTGCAGCCAGTCGGGTGCGCCTATGCGGACAAAAAGGCCGGAAAGGACGTCCTGAAAGGCGAAAAGACGGTTTTGCAGCCATTGGGAAGGGAGGTTGGCCCCGGCGATGGTCAGCCAGAAAACCAGAAAGAGCAGCAGCAGCATAATGGGGATTCCGGTCAGGCGGCTGGTGAACAGCCGGTCCAGGCGACGGTCGCGCGCGTCATAGCGGTCGCGTTCGGCGGCGACGGCGTCGGCCGCCACCCCTTCTGCCCATAAAACAGGGCAGGAGGCGGCGAGATCCCGCAGGCGGGGAACGTCGATGCCTTCGGCTTCCAGGGCGTCCCGGGCTGTGCGGAGGGCGGAGGATACAGCGGGTTCGGCCGCGATATCGCGCCCAAGATAGCCGGCCGCGCCTTGCAGGGCGCTTTGGTCGCCGCACAGCAGCTTGACGGCCAGCCAGCGGGGGGACAGGGGGGCGCAGAGGGGCCGCACGGCATCTGTCACCTGCCGGACGGCACTTTCCATGGGGGCGGTATAGCGCGCCGGCACAGGGGTGCAGGGGCGGACGCCGCGCACCGTGTCGGAGATACATTGCAGAAGGTCGTCCAGGCCTTTTTTGGATCGGGCCGTCGTGCCGACGACGGGGACGCCGAGGGCGGCCTCCAGCGCGGGAAGCTCGATGCGGATGCCCTTTTTGCGCGCTTCGTCCATAAGGTTGACGCAGATGATGACTTTGTCCGTCATCTCCATGATTTGCAGGGCAAGGTTAAGGCTGCGTTCCAGGCAGGTGGCGTCGCAGACGACGACGGCGGCGTCGGCTCCGCCGAAGCAGAGAAAGTCGCGCGCCACCTCTTCCTCGGCGGAATGGGCCAGCAGGGAGTATGTACCGGGCAGATCGACGAGCAGGAAGCCGTCTGCGCCGCGGCGGCAGCGGCCCTGCGCCGTCGCCACCGTTTTTCCCGGCCAGTTGCCGGTGTGCTGGTTCATGCCCGTCAGGGCGTTGAACAGGGTGCTTTTGCCCACGTTTGGGTTGCCGGCCAGGGCGACAACCATATCGCCGGCCGAGGGGGGAAGGCTTTTGTTTTCCATCCCGGCACCTCAGCAGGGCGTCTGGACGATGACGGTGGAGGAATCCTCCTGCCGCAGGGCGATGACGGCGCCGCGGATGCCATAGGCAACGGGATCGCCCGAGGGGCTTTTGTGGATGCAGCGGACGGTGGTGCCTTCGATAAGGCCGATATCCTGCAGGCGTCGACGCATGCCGCCTGTCGAGCGTATCTGTAAAACCCGTGCGCACTCGCCTTCCCGCAGCTGGCACAGGGGCTGGGGCTTATTCATACACATCTCTCCTCGCTCAGGGTGGATTGTCGGGGCCCGGGCGGACCCCCTTACTCCAGTATAAGGGGGAAGCGGGGAAGCTGTGAACGCAAAAAAAGACACGGCCTGGCGACACGCCCTTGGCCTGGCGGTCCGCAGCCGGGGGATGAGAGCGGCTGCGGGCTGCGCAAGGGCGGCTACAGGGCTTGAAGAAAGCCGATGAGCAGCAGATGGGCAGGGTAAAAGATGTAGAAAAACCACTTTGAGAAGGGGCTGCTTTTACCGTGCTGCCCATTGTATTGCCGAAGCAGGAGAATGGGCAAAAAGGCGCCAAGGTTTTCGATAGAAGACAGGTAATATTCGACGTCTATCTGAAATACATGCTCATAGAACAGCGTGAAAAAGGGATACGTTATCATGGACAGCACGCCGACATCGAGCATGACGACCATACAGTATGCAAAGGCCTGATTTTTGAAGCTGCCATAGAAGTAGTCGAAGACAATGATCATGATGATGCCCGTACAGCCCCAGTCGGCAGGGACGCAGAGAATGATCAGCGACATGATGCCCAGCGCCTTGGCGACCGGGCTCCTCAGCCTTGTGCTGCGCCGGATCCGTATTGCCAGGACGCCCATAAAGATGGTGTAAATCACGTTGGGGCGCAGAAGGTCCATATCGGCAGGAACACCGCCATGCTGGAAGTATAGAAAGGGAAACCAGCTGACCAACGCAAACGCGGCCAGGCGGAGCAGATACCGGTTGAGATTGCGGGTGTGATGATAGCCCTCAACCGCGGAAAAGAACATGACGGGCCCGGTGATTTTCCCGATAAAGTGCATGACGATCGCGGGCAGCGTCCCGCTGGGGAGAAAGGCATAGGCGATGTGGTCAATCAGCATGGCTGCAATGGCAATGTACTTCAGCGCATTGAGCGTAAGGCCCCTTTCGGCGTCGGGCAGAAGAGGGGAAGCTGTGCGGGTCATTTTGATTCCTCCGTTTTCTCTTTTATGGAGAAAAATTAAAAAATATCAAATTTATATATAATCTACCATCCAGCAGGATGGCTTGCAGCAACGGGACTTAGAGGCTTTCGATCAGAATATCGCAGGCGCGGGCGGCGCCGGAGGAAGCGGGCGCGCTGGGCCGCATGGCGCGCACACGGCGCAGGAAATCCTCCGGGCTGTAAAAGGCCAGACGGGGCAGGCCGGCGCGCTCGGCGCGGTTTTCCAGCATGGCGAGAAGCAGGTCGCCGTAATGGGCGGCGCGGGGCAGATCCAATTCGGTGATAAGGGCGGGAAGGACGCGCTCGAACAGCATACGGCGCGGGGGCAGGCGCATGGGCAGCTTGAGCGCTTTGGCCGCGTGGGCAACGTCCTGCTCGCCGACCAGCGTCAGCCGCTGGAAGGCGGGGACTGGCGCGATCCCGGCCGTCAGGTAATAGCGCCGGCCAGCGCAGCGGCGCAGGGCGCGCATGGCGTCGTAATACCCCATCTGCATGTTGGCGCGGGCTGTACGGGGATTAAAGTCCATGATAGGGCCCAGCCTGTCGCTGGGAGTGATGACGGTGACGTCGCGGCTTTTGTCCCGCGCGGGACGGTAGATGCCCAAGCCCAGCGTGCGCACGGCGTAGACGGCTTCGCAGCCGCGGTCAAGCAGCATGTTTATGGGGCAGTTGTCATAAGCCCCGCCGTCGATATAGCGCTTTTTGTCGATGGTCACCTGCTGAAAGCCGGGGAAGGAGGCGCTGGCCAGGATATAAGCATGCACATGGGAGGGGCCCATTTGCTCCTTAAAGAGATAATGGGGCTTGAAGTCGGGAACCGAAACGGTGACCAGGCCAAAATCGACGGGGCTGGACAGCAGCTTGGAAACGTCGACATGGCTTTCGATGAGAGCGCGGATGCGCGAGGTGTCGACGCCGCCGCCGCTGAGGGTTTCCACCGCTTTTTCACTGAAGTAGCTGAAGGCCTCCAGCGAAAATTTGCCCCGGCTGACCAGGGCGAGAAAATGCTGCTCCTCGGCAGTGAACAGGTCGGCGCTGGACAGCTTGAGCCAAAGCTGCCGCGCCTTAGAATAGTCGCCCTGGGCGAACATGGCGCCGTTGATGGCGCCGATGGACGTGCCGGTGATGACGTCAAACCGCAGCCCTTCCTCCAGAAAGGCCTGCATAGCACCGATTTGATAGGCTCCGCGGGCGCCGCCGCCTTCGAGTGCCAGTCCTAGCATAAAAAGTCCCCTTTATTCATCATTCATCGCGCTTGCAGTAGAGATAGGTAGTATAAAGGTCGGTAAAGCCCAATTTCCGATACAGGGCGTGGGCCGGCTGATTC
>CAJMOV010000100.1 GCA_905215125.1 uncultured bacterium
TATTCATACGCCGACGCAGGTCGCGGCGTGTGACTCGATCCTTTGTGTAGACATCCTCTCCGTCGAAGGTCACCTGCCCCTCTGTCGGAGGGATGAGGTTGAGAATAAGGCGGGCCGCCGTCGACTTTCCGCAGCCCGACTCGCCCACCAGCCCCAGGACCTTACCCCGCTGGATGGACAGGTCGATACCGTCGACCGCGCGAATATACCCGGTTGTCCGCTGCAGCATCCCCTGTTTGATGGGAAAGTATTTCTTCAGGCCCTTTACAGTCAGAATTTCCTGGCTTTTCAACCTTTTCCCTCCTCCTTGACGCACCAGCAGGCGACAGTATGCGTATCTGACACCGCAACGGCGGGCGGAAAGCGTTCTTCACAGATATCGCAGGCAAAATCACAGCGCGGATGAAACGGACAGCCGGACGGCTTTTCCAGCAGCGACGGCACGTTGCCCGGAATGACGCGCAGACGGTTTTTGTCCGTTTTGCCCGACGGCTTGCTGGCGATAAGCCCCTGGGTATAGGGATGCCTGGCGTCGTGAATCAGCTCCTGCGTGGTGGCCGACTCGCAGACCCTGCCCGAATACATGACCATGACGCGGTCGGCCGTCTCTGCAATGACGCCGAGATCATGCGTGATGAACAGGATGGCCGTCCCCGACTCCTCCTTCATCTGCTTCATCAGGGCCAGGATTTGCGCCTGGATGGTGACGTCAAGGGCGGTCGTCGGCTCGTCGGCAATGAGCAGATCGGGCTTGCACGACATGGCCATAGCGATGACCACGCGCTGACGCATACCGCCCGACAGCGTAAAGGGATAGCTGCGCAGAATCTTTTCCGCATTGGGGATGCGCACCTGCTGAAGCAGCGTCAGGGCACGCCTTTCCGCCTCCTCCTTGCTGTACGGCAGGTGCAGGCGGATGGCCTCTACCATCTGCTGACCAATGGTATAAACGGGGTTGAGCGCAGCCATTGGCTCTTGGAAAATCATGGCAATTCGGCTGCCGCGCAGCTCCTGCAGCTTCTTTTTGTCCATCTTCAGAATGTCGTGCTGGCCGTCGAAGATGATCTCCCCGCCCTCATACCGTCCCGGCGGCGTCTGTACCAGCCGCAGAATGGACAGGCAGGACATGCTTTTGCCGCAGCCGCTTTCGCCCACGATGCCCAGGGTCTCGCCGCGCGCGACGCTGAACGAGACGTCGTCGACCGCTTTGAGCTCGCCGCCCGGCGTATGAAAATACACTTTCAGATTTTTGACCTCAAGGAGCTTCTCCTGGCTCAAAAGTCAACACCTCCGTTGATTGCGGCCGGGGCTGCGCTGCGCCCCCGGCGGTCAGTTCCAGTACCAGAATGTCACCGATTTATACGGATCAATGGTCAAATCCTTATCGAAAGCCGCACAGGCCGAGGGCAGGTAAAGGGGGATATAGGCCGCTTCCTCCGCCGCGATATTATAGGCTTCCTTGAAATATTCCTTGCGCAGGTCCTGATCCAGCGTCTGGCTGGCCAGGGCAAACAACTCGTCCACACGGTCGTTCTGATAAAGGGACAGATTGTTGCTGCCCAGCCCCGCCGATGTATACAGGCTGGCATAATAGCTGGTATCGCTCGACGAGCTCCAGGTCATGATGGCAAGCTGGTGGTTACCCTGGGCCAGGTCGTCCATGTAGACCGCGGTGTCAATCATCTGGATTTCAGCCGTCACGCCGACTTCAGCCAGCTGAGCCTGGATGACTTCAACCGGCACCGAAAGCTGCGCCGCGCCGATGGTCCAGATGCCCTCCTCCAGCGTCAGCCCGTCGGGATAGCCGGCCTGGGCCAGCAGATCCCTGGCCTTTTCGGGGTTGTATTCATATCCAAAGACCTCGGACGAATCAGGCATGGCGAAGTTATAGGTCGGGGTACCGATGGTGTTGGTCAGCACGCCGAGATCGTCGGCCGCTGCATACAGGACGTCCTCTTTATTGATTGCATAGCTGAACGCCTGGCGCACGCGCACATCGTTGAAGGGCTCCCTCTGGCAGTTGAAGCACAAGTAAATGGTCATGTTATTGTCTACCAGCATGGTGCCGTACTCATCGGAGGCGCTGATACGCTCCCAGTCGGTCGAGGGGACGCTGACGTAATCCAGCTCGCCGGCTTCAAAGGCCAGCAGGGCCGACGCTTCGTCGCCAAAAACGATGTATTCAATTTCTGTAATCTGCGGCAGATCGCCGTGGTAATTTTCATTGACCTTGAACACGGCTTTTTCGTCGCCGCTCCATTCGACCAGGGTGTACGGCCCGGTGCCGCCCGGCATGTCAGAGGTAAATCCCGAATCCTTGCCCTGCATGGCCTGTTCGCTCAGCATGGCGATACCGTTGACGTCCATATAGAAGGTCGGGCTGAGCTGTGTCAATGTAATTTCGACCGTGTAGTCGTCGATGGCTTCCACCGTGTCAATGAGCTGTGTCGAGCGCACCATATACGGCGATTCCTTGGCGCGGTTGATGGAAAATACCACGTCGGACGCTTTAAACTCGCCGCCCGTCTGCCACTGCACCCCTTCTTTGAGATGATAGGTATAGACCAGGCCGTCCTCGCTGACCTCATAATCGGTGGCCAGACGGGGATACATCTCGCCGCGGGCGTCGCGGTAATAAAAGCTCTCATAAATCAGGCCGACGACAGTGCTGTCTGAGCTCATGTTGGTGTAATGCGGGTCGATGGTCGTCATGGCGGTCAGCATGGCCGACCGCAAGTTGGTTCTCTTTTCGCTTTCCGGATCATCGGCTGACGCCTGCCCGTTATCGTTCGGATCGCTCTGAGCCGGATCCTGCTTATCTGTGCAGGCGGCCAGCAGAGAAACGCAGAGCAGTGCGGACAAAAACAGTGCCATCGCTTTTTTCATTAAGAATACCTCCTGTAAAATGATTATCTTCTCAGCTTGGGATCAAGCGCGTCGCGCAGGCCGTCGCCAACAAGGTTAAAGGACAAAACCGAAATCAAAATGGCAAGCCCGGGGAAGACCATCAGGTACGGTTCTGTGCGCAGATATTTCTGGTTTTCCGCCAGCATATAGCCCCATTCGGGATTGGGCGGCTGAATTCCCAGCCCCAGGAAGGACAGACCGGCTCCCGTCATGATCATACCGGCGATGCCGGAGGCGGCGTTGAGGATAAGGGGGCCCATCGCGTTGGGCAGAACGTGCCGGAAAATAATCCCCATGCTGCTCGTGCCGCAGGCCCGTCCAGCCTCAATGTACTCCAGTCCAACGATGTTGAGGATGACGCCGCGCACATACCGGATGCGGCCCGGGATACTTGAAATGGTGATGGCCAGCAGCATGTTGGTCAGCCCCGGCCCCAAAATGGCGACAAAGGACAGCGAGAGCAGCACGCCCGGTATGCACGCAAATACGTCGCAAAGCCGCATGATCAGGTTGTCCACCCATTCGCCCATATAAGCAGCCAGCGCGCCGAACAGCATGCCGATAAACAGCGAGACCAGCGTAGGGATAAAGCCCATGGTCAGGGAGACCTTTGCACCGTGCAGGATGCGGGCGAACAGATCGCGCCCCAGGCCGTCGGTGCCGAAGATATGCTCCGCGCTCGGCCCCATCAGCTTATTGCGCACATCCTGCTTGATGGCTGTTTCAAAGGGTACGATAAGCTCGGCTGAAAAGGCCAGGATAAACAGAATTACCACAATGACCAGACCGACGACGGCAGCCTTGTTCTGGCAAAAGGTGCGCCAGAACTCCCTCAGCTGGCTCTGCTTGCGCGGAAGGACCGACTGCCTGCCATTTTTCTGCTGATTCATATTGCCGCCTCCTCTCAGTTGGAAAATTTCGCCCGGATACGCGGATCCACAAAAGCGTACAGCAGGTCAATGACAAGGACGATGAGCATGAAAATGGTCGCAAGGAATATGGTGCTGCCCATGACGATGGGGATATCCCGCTGCTGTATGGCGGTAACAACCAGCTTGCCGACCCCCATGATGGAAAAGACCGATTCGATGACGACAGTACCGCCCAGCAGGCTGCTGAACGTCAGCCCCGCGCCGTTGATAAGGGGAAGCACGGCGTTTTTAAACGCATGCCTCCAGATAACGGAGTATTCCGGCGCGCCCTTTGCCCGCGCCGTCTTGATATACTCCTGATTGACCACTTCCAGCATGGTGACGCGCGTCAGGCGGATAAAGCTGGACGAGCCCGGAATGGCGAGCGCCGCAATGGGCAGGATAAAATGCTTCCACGTCTCGGCGCCATAGGTGGGCAGCCACCCCAGCACCAGGCCGAAGACATACAGCAGCATCAGCCCAAACCAGAAATTGGGTATGGCCGCCAAAAACATGGCGTACACCGTAATAGAGGTATCGACCAGCGTGGAACGCTTGACGGCGGACAATATCCCCAACGGCACGCCGAGGATGACGACTGTCACAACCCCGAAAGCCGCAATTTTAACCGTGTGCGGCAGCCGCTGCAGGATGTCGCTGACAACCGGCTCGCGCGTGCGGTAGGATATCCCGAAGTCAAACTCGGTAAACACCCCCTTGAGATAGGACCAGAGCCGCTCCAAAAAGGGGCGATCAAGCCCGAACTCGCGGTTGAACATGTCCACCGCTTCCTGCTCCGCTTCAATCCCCAGGATGATGCGGCCCGGATCGCCAGGGATGGCCGACAGAATAGAGAATACAATGAGAATGACCCCCAGCAGTGTGGGAATCAGCAGCAAAAGCCGCTTGATGACATATTTGTACATATCCACGCTCCCTTTGCTGTTGTTATGCTTTTATTATAAAATGGGTGCTGTCCGTTCGCCAGACGAAAGTTATTTTGTCAAATTTACGAAATAAACTAAAATACTTTGTTCATTTCGCTGAATGTGTATTACAATAGGCCGTGTTATAATAAAAGCAAAAGGGCTGAAGGAGGTGTTTTCTATGGCTTCTACATCGAAGCGTTCCGTTTTGGTGTTCAATGCAATTAAAGAAATTTTCGAGGAAGGCTGGATGGACAGCTTGACCATTACCAATATTGCTGAGCGCTGCAATCTGCATCCGAACACAGTGAATTACTACTTTAATGGCAAAATCGACATGTTTCTGCGCTTTCACAAGTATCTTTTTGATTACGAAAAGGCAGCGCTTCCTGATTTTTACCATAGTCCCCCAGAAAACGCCGAGGATGCCGTCCGTGCTTTTGTGCAGATCATCGATCGCGAGCTTTTCATGCCCCTTAATAGCTCTCCCGTCCGACAGAAGTTAGAGTTCTATCTGCTCGGCCTAAGTACAGAAAACCCCCAGGTTCGCTATTACCTGGCCGATTACAAAAAAGAATACTGCGCATTTTTATCCGTAACCTTTGATAAATACGCAAGCAAGGGCATCATCAAATCAGCGGAGGTCTATAACGGCATTTCCCTTTCGTTGACCGCGGCTGTCGGCCACGCCAACCTCTCCACCTATTACAATTCCGTCTATGTGGAAAACGGCATTGTCCTGACCCGTGGACATATCCTGAAGGAGCTGATTCAGCCAAAATACATTGGCCTGTGTAAAGATTATCTGTAAGCCGCCCTTTCCCGCGCGCTGAAACCGGACTCATCTGTCCGGTTTTTGTTTCTTTCTCCTTCCACTTGTTTTCCCGTACACGACGCTTTAAAACAGTTTTTTTAAAAAAGGGCTTTACAACTGCGGTAAGTTTTATTATAATAATAAGGCAGTTTGTTTTGGGCCTGTAGCGCAGCTGGGAGCGCGTTCGGTTCGCATCCGAGAGGTCGAGGGTTCGAATCCCTTCAGGTCCACCAAAATCGGGAGATTTCATTTTGAGATCTCCCGATTTTTTCATGCTCTCAGGAAGCGCGATAGTACACACTCTTGTCCCCTTCTGGATGCAGGAAGTCGGAGAACTGTGTGACACTGATTTTGAATTCCACTTCGATTTCAAAGTTCTTCCCGATATTCACCCGCTCAATGAGCTGCCGCAGGATCATCCTCTTTCCCTCGATACTGCTCCCCGCATACAGATCGGCCCAAGACATAATCTTGTCATACTCCTTTTGAACAGCAACGGCAGAACTCTCCAGATCAGCCGTTTTTGCTTTAGCCTGTTCCAATTCCTGTGCCAGATCCAACAGTTTTTCCGGGTTTCCTCTATCATCTCACCGAGAATATCTGCTCCGAAACTACCAGTCCCGTTGATGGTCTTGATGATTTCTTTTTTGTAGCTTTCCAGCTCCCGCTCCGTGGCGGCATGGCGCTTCTCCAGATTGGCCACCGAACTGTTTGCCAGTTGAAGTTCCTTCTCACGTTGCTTTTGAATGAGCTGGCTCCTGGGGGCAGTCTTCATCCGTTCAAAAAGCCGAATAACGATCTTATCAACGACGCCTCCAATTTCTTGCCGGAATAGCCTGTCTGACCGTCACAGTCCTGCGGATGACGGATCTTGTAGTGGCAGGCGTAGCGGATACGGGTCTCCCGCTTGGACTCACCCTTGGCGCGTCTTCCGCTGCTGGTGGTCAGCACCAGCTTGGAACCGCAGTGGGCGCAGTAGACCATCCCGGAGAGCAGCGCCTTCCCCTTGGAGTTAAAGGGCACCTCATTGTGGTGCATTGTCCTGGCCTCCATCAACTCCTGTGCCCGCTCATACAGATCCAGAGGAACGATTTGCAGCTCTGGAAAGATTTCTGAGCGTGTTTCCCCACTGCGCAGGATGCCTACATACATGATGTTCTTCAGCATTTTGATGATGGTGGTATTGGCGAAGTTGGTTCCCTTTCGATTGAGATAGCCGTTGTGATATAACCACCGGGACAACCGCTGTGCGCCGAAGCCCTCATGGACATATTTTTCAAAGATGATGCGCACCACAGCGGCTTCATCCGGGTCAATCAGAATTTCGTTGACTTCATGATTCTTTTTATTGAAGCGCCCCTGCTTTTCCAGGCGGTATCCATATGGGACAATCCCGCCACGGAACCGCCCCTCCTGCACGATTTGCGACAGGCGGGTCTTTGTTCGGGCGGAGGTTTTGAGGCTCTCACCGGAGGCCTGCCAATAACGGATGTAGTTCAGCAGTTTGTCGATATGATCATCCATCTTCTGCTGCCCTTCCATTGCGC
>CAJMOV010000101.1 GCA_905215125.1 uncultured bacterium
ATGGAAAAACATCCATAAAGCACTCCCTTTGCTCTCTAACTGTATCACAGTTCTTCCATTACAGTCAAGATATCGATCCTGCCGTGTGGCCCCGCCTTATTGCATGCTTTTATCCGCCAGGATTTCGTCGACCAGCGCCTGAAAGTCCTGTGCCGGCTTGGCCTTGGGCGCATACGCCAAAACGCTTTCGCCGTGGGCGGGCGCTTCTGCTACTGCGACGCCGGTACGGATTTTTGCCTCAAATACCTTTGTCCCCAGCTGTTCAGCAATTTGTCCCGCCATTTCAAACACTTCGCGGTTGAGCGTCAGCCGCATATTGAATTTATTAAGCAGAATACCCAAAACCTTCAAGCTTGGGTTGTAAAATTTGCGTACAGTTTCGATGGTCTCTTTAATTTGCGATACGCCCAGCAGGCTGAGTATTTCCGGCGCCATGGGAATGATAAGCGCGCTTGCCGTAACATAAGCATTGACCGTCAGAATATTCAGTGCCGGCGGGGTGTCGATGACAATGTAATCATCCCTCCCCGCAACCTTGTCCAGCTGGTTTTTCAGCATAAACTCACGCCCCGGGCGGTTAAACTCGAGCTCAGCCGCGGACAGCAGGATATTTGCCGGCAGGACGTCCCCGCTTTCCGTGGACTGAATGGCATCTTCCACCGCTGTCTGCCCCTTGAGCACCTCATAAACCGTGGCGCAATCTTCAATATCCAGCCCCAGGCTGAAGCCCAGGCTCCCCTGGGGATCAAGGTCGACCCCCAGCACCCGCTTTCCTCTCTGGTGAAGCGAGCACAGCAGTGCTGCTGCCGTCGTGGTTTTGCCGACGCCGCCCTTTTGGTTTGTAATTGCAATTATTTTTGCCAAATCAATCCACCCCATCGGTAAAATCTCTGTAACAGCTCTTATTTTTACTATACTACTTGTCGATAAAGAAAAATAGAGGGGAAGGATTTTTTTCGCGAAAATTAATATTTTTGTAACATTTTTCGCTTCCTTTCCTCATATTTTCTGTATTATATATCCATCAGAAATCATACATCGCAAAGGAGTGAGTGAACATGGCATCGATCAGCGGGGTCAGCAGCAGCAACGCCAGCAGCATTTACGGCAACAGAAACGTGCTGTCCGGTCTGGCCAGCGGCATGGATACTGAAAGCATGATTGAAAATGCCGTCTACGGTATCAAGCTGAAGATCAGCGGTCTGCAGCAAAAGCGCACCAAGGTGGAATGGCAGCAGGAGGCTTATCGCAGCATCATTGACAAGATGGCTAATTTCACGCAGAAGTACACATCGTACACATCGGGCACAAATCTGCTCAGCGCCAGCTTCTTCAACAGCGCCGTCAAGGCGGTGACGCACGGCGCGTTTGCCGATAAGATTTCTGCAGCCGGCAAAACGTCGAGCGACGTGCGCATCCTGGGCGTTCAGCAGCTAGCAACAGCGGCTACCTATAAAGTCAGCGGCCTGGCCGGGCTGGGCGCGGACGGCGACGGCTTTTCCCGCATCACCGGCGTCGAGGATTTTGATCTGGCGGCCGCCAAAGAGCTGAGCACCATTTCCGGCAC
Source organism: uncultured bacterium (assembly GCA_905215125.1). Lineage (GTDB taxonomy): Bacteria > Bacillota > Clostridia > Oscillospirales > Butyricicoccaceae > Ventrousia. The sequence goes on from CAJMOV010000101.1 coordinate 1,568, forward strand.
TCTGACGCTGAGCTATGGCGGCAGCCGTACCATTGACCTCAGCTTTGACGAGCTGGAGGACACCTACTCCAGCGTAGATGAGCTGGCCGCCGGTATCCGGGAAAAGCTGGGCGATATTCAGATAAGCAACAGCTCTGGCGAGCTTATCAAAGGCAGCGACATGATCAGCGTCACTGTTAAGGATGGCAGCATTGTTTTCGGCGACAAGCAGGGGGCCGGCAATACCGTTTCTGTGTCCGGCGCCACCGGCGATATCAAAGAGACGCTCAATATCAGCCCGTCGGATAAATCGGACACCCTGAACGTCGGCGGCACGGCCCTGACCCGGCAGAGCACCGTGGGCGAATATCTGTCCGGCAAGGAAATCAGCGTCACGCTGGACGGAGTGACCAAAAAAATCACCCTGCCTGCCTACGACGCTTCAGCTGCGGACAGCCAGCAGGCCTTTATCGACAAGCTCAATGAGGATCTGGGCGACGCCTTCGGCAAAAATGCCGGCGGAGAAAACAAGATTCTGGTCAAGGTTGACAATGGCAAGCTGTCCTTTAACAGCACCCAGAAGGGTTCCACACTCAATATTTCCAGCACAAGCAGCGCTTTGCAGAATATGGGTCTTGCCAGCGAAAACGAATCGAGCTACATCGACACCGGCAAAACGCTGGGCGAGCTGCTGGGCGACAGCTTCGACTGGAGCAAGTATTCCGGCGACCGCACTGAAGCCGTCGGCGCTGTCCTCGCCGTCAGGGATGAGGATCATAACATCACCCATTATGTCGACAGCCAGAATAACCGCGTGGCCTATGACAAAGAGGCAGACGCCTGGTACCGTGCAGACGACAAGGACGCTTTCCTGTACGACATGGAAATCAACGGCACCGTTGTCGGCAGCTTTTCGGAAAATACCGCGCTGGAAAGCGTTATGTTGGCCATCAACAACAATACAGAGGCTGGCGTTAACGTCAGCTATTCCAAAATTACTAATCAGCTGCAGTTCACCGCGCAGGAAACGGGCAGCGCCGGGCGCATCGAAATGGGCGCAGGACTGGCGCAGGATCTGTTTGGCGGCGGCACCTCCACCGCCGGCAGCGACGCCATCCTTTCAATGGAGGTCAACGGCCAGGTGATGGAGAATATCACCCGCAGCAGCAACACCTTTGATGTCGACGGCCTGAAAGTAACCCTCAAGGACGAGTTTGGGTATGTCGAACAGACCGACGAAAACGGCGACTCAGTACTGGGCGCCGACGGCAAGCCCGTTCAAATCCTCGATCCTGATGCCGAGGCGGTCAGCTTTACCTTCTCCAGCGACTCTGACAAAATTGTCGACGCCGTCAAGAGCATGATCGAAGACTACAACGCCATGGTCACCGAGATCAAAAATGCTTACTCGACCCTTCCAGCCGAAAAATCCAACGGCGATCGTTATGAGCCGCTGACCGAGGACGATCTTGCCGACATGTCTGAGTCGGCCATCAAATCGTATGAGGAAAAGGCCAAGCAGGGCATCCTGTTTGCCGACCGCGACCTGTCCAGCCTGTACAGCAAGCTGCGTTCGGCCATCACTCCGGGCGGCGACGACGGCGCCCTGCTGCGCAGCATCGGCATCAACACCTCTTACAGCGAGGGGCTGACAACCCTGACGCTGGATGAGGACGCCCTGCGCACTGCCCTGGAAAACAACCCTGACAACGTTAAGAACATCTTTACCAAGACGGTTGACGGCGGCGCGTCCTCCAACGGTCTTATGCAGTCGCTCAAGACGCAGCTTGACGCCTACGCCAAGGTTACCGGTGAAAAGGGCATCCTGGTTCAGCGCGCCGGTTCCATCAAGGCCCCCGTCACACTGAATGACAACACCCTTCAGGATCAGCTGGACAGCTTTGATGAACAGATAGAGCGCTGGGAAACCAAGCTGGCCGATCAGGTCGACCGTTACACCAGCCAATTTACGCGCCTTGAGCAGCTGATCGCCCAAATGAACTCGCAGAGCTCCGCCCTGATGCAGTTCTCCGGCGGCAGCTACTAACCCACACCGGAGTAATATGGAAAGGAAGCCGGCAGAATGGACATGAGAGGCTACCAGCAGTACAAAGAGCAGTCTATCAACACCATGACGCAGAGCGAGCTACTCATCCTGCTGTATGATGAGCTGGTCAAGCGCATCACCCGCGCCGAGCTTGCTCTCGGACAAGAGAATTACCCTCTGTTTGAAGCCTCGGTCGACCGCTGCGTGGATATTCTGCACTACCTGGAGGACACGCTGGATCGGCAATACGCCATCAGTGCTGAGCTGAGCCGGCTGTATGAGTTTTTCTGTTACGAGCTGCAGCGTATCAAGCTGGGCCGCAACCGCACTGAGCTGCAGCGCATCAAGCCCATGCTTGCCGAGCTGCGCGACACCTTCCGCACTGCGTCCAAGACCAGCGGCGCCGAAAGGTAGCGGACCATGCAAAATAACGATTTAATTGAAGCCCTCGTCCTGCAAAAAAAGCTGTACAGCGGTTTTACCGAGGTGTTTGATCTCAGCCGGCAGCTTGCTGAAGCCATCGACCGTCAGGACACGGTTTCCGTTCGTATGCTGATTGGCATGCGTCAGGATCCCATCAACCGTCTGGCCGAAATCCGGGGCAGTCTGGTGGAGAAAATCAGCGCACTGCCCCCAGAGGACGGCGAACGCCTGCGCGCATTGCTCAACGGCGGCGCCGCGCAGGGACCGGCAGAAAGCCAGCTCGCCGAGCAGGTCGCCGTCAACCAGCGCCTGCTTGACAAACTGCTGGCATTGGACAAGCGGCTCAATCAGAAAATCGGCGATAAAAAATCCCTGTTCTGCGCTAGATGATTTCCGGCAAAAAATATGCGCCGGCGAGGTGCTCGCCGGCGCGTACGCCTGAAATCAGCCTTCCTCGCGCGCTTTTGATATGGCCCAGAGCGGCGCGCCGCTCTGTCTGCTGGGCGACAGCTCATCAAGGATGATTTGCGGGTCCCAGGTCGTCAAGCTCCGCTCGACGCTGTTGGGATCGGCCACTAAAATACTGCCGTCCAGCGTAACGCCGCGCAGCACAATAAAGTGTCCCCCGTCGGTAAAATGCCCCTTGGTGACCAGCGCCACCATGACGCCCCCTGATGCCAGCTGCGCACGCAGCGCGTCCGCGTCAAAGGTGCGGAAGGCTTCCGCCTCCAGCCCATAAGCTTCCGCTGCACCCTGCACGATGGAGTGATAAGACCCGCTGCGCGACGCCCAGTGCCCGTTTTCATAGGCCCAAAGCGCCATTTCTTCCGGGTCTACCTGCGTATCGGTCAGGCTGGATACCACCATCGCCATGGATGTCGGCCCGCAGCCATAGCGGCCCAGGCTGTCCTTTCCATACGGCCTGTCGGCCCATGTGTCGCTGGCCTGGTTGAAATAGACCATGTCGACGGATCCGCCCGTAAGAATATCCTGACCGTCGCGCTGAATGAGCTCTGTGATTTTGGGATCTGCGATGGCGATGGGCTCTTCAATGCTCGGCTCGCCGGCCACCTGGGGCTCCAGCTCTTGCTCCTTTTGCTCCGCTTCTCCCGCAATGCCGCGGAAAACCCCGGCAATCGCCGAGACGGCGCTGCGCCCCAGGCTGGCGGCTTCATTGGCGGCGCGGGATACAGGCGCCATGATGCGGGCGTAAAGCTCCGGATCCGCCCAGCGGCAGACCAGCAGCTCTGCCCCGCCGATACACAGCGCTGCAAGCAAAATAAGTAACGTCAGCCGTTTTCCCTTTTTCTTTCCTCTCTTATCTTTCAAAGGGCTGGCCCCTCTCCGTTTGTTTTCTTCTTTCCCATATGGGGCTGAAGCCTGCTTTGGCTTCCCGCCACAGCGGGGCTTCAAAGCACACCTTAGAGTATAGCAAAAACCCTTTCGGGTTGCAAATACCGCGCCTAACCCTCGCCCTGCTAGGAGAACCGTCTATGCCGACACTACATCTGGAAAACGTCACAAAAAATTATAAGTCGGAAGGGCGGGTCTTTTCCGCTGTTTCCGACGCGACCATTTCCATTGACCAGGGCGAGTTTGTTTTTATCGTCGGCAGTAGCGGCGCGGGCAAAAGCTCTCTGCTCAGCCTGATGACCGGAGAGGTTCGCCCCAACCGCGGCTCTGTCTTTCTGGGCGACAGCGATTTGGCCCGCCTGCCCGCCTGGCGTCTGCCAAAGGTGCGCCGCTCCTTTGGTCGCGTCTGGCAGGACTCCCGCCTGATTCGGCGGAGCTGCATCTATGACAATCTCGCTGTCGCCGCCCGTGCTGCAGGCGAAAGGGATAAGCAAATCCACGCCAAAGTGACCAAGGCTTTGGGCATCGTCGGCATGGCGGGCGTAGAGCAGCGTTATCCGGCCGAGCTTTCCATTGGCGAATGTCGCCGCGTCGAGCTGGCGCGGGCTCTCATCAACAGCCCTTCCATCCTAGTGCTGGATGAATTGACCGCCAACCTCGACAACGACAACATCTGGGACATTCTTCATCTGCTCAATGAGCTGAACCGCAATGGCACGACCGTCATTATGGCCACCCATGCGCGCCAGTTTGTCAGCATTATGTGCCGGCGCGTGGTGACATTGGTGGATGGAAAGATTTTCGGGGATGTAAAAAAAGGAAAGTATGGTGACATTGTATGAAAAATGTTGTATAATGTCGAAGCAAAAGTCACTTTCCTGTTTTGCCCAACGCTGCCCTGGCACAGCCCAGGCCATTATCGTTATTTATTTCTGCCGTCCTGCGGCGGGAATTATATTGGAGGAGTAAACAAATGAGCTTTAAGAACATGAAAATTCGGAAAAGCCTGATCTTGGGCTTCGGGACGGTCATCCTCCCGGCGCTCGCCATTCTCATTGTCTTGCTGGTTATGATGAGCAACCTAAGTCATTCCTATCAGTCTATCATCGACAACCAGATCCGTGCCAATGAGCTCATCATGCAATGCCGTCTGGACGCCAACATCGCCGCCCGCAACGTGCGTGAAATGGCGCTCACGCCCGATTCCCCTGACAATTCCCAGCTGCAAAGCAGGGCGTACGAAGTACTGGAAGAGCTGGATGGACTGATTGTTGAGCTGCGCCAGGTTTACCCCCTCAGCGACAACCGCCTGGATGAATATGTCGCCGCTGTCAACGACTGGGCTGCCATCATTCCCGACATCGTCGACGCGATCAATTCCGGCCGCTCTGTCCAGGCTGTTGAAATGATCACAGAGGACTGCGTCCCCCGCCTGAACACGATGGCTACCATCGCTCAGGAAATTGACGCGGCAATCAGTGTCGCGAAGGACGAAGCCATTGCCAAGGAAGAATCAACTATCAGCCTTACCATCATCACCATCATTGTTGTCATGGTCGTGGCGTTGACTTTTGTTATGATTCTGATCACCCGTCTTATCCGTTCCATCACCATCCCGCTGGAGGAAGCCCGCCGCACCATGGTCGCCATGAGCGAAGGCAACCTGAAGGAGCCCATTGACTTTGTCGGCGCCAATGAGTTCGGCATGATGTCCGACGCCC
>CAJMOV010000102.1 GCA_905215125.1 uncultured bacterium
GCTTGACTACTGCTGGGCCTTTTGCAGTTGTCATACTTACGACAGTGCAGAAAAAGCGGCTGATATACAACAAAAAAGGATGGCTTCCCATGCTTTTTTTTGCTGTGTTCAGACGGCTTGAGCCCTCTCAAAAAGCGGCTAAGGCCGCGCGCATCCATCCAGCCTCACTGATGATACGGGGGCTGCCCTTTGACTCGCAGGCGATTGAGCGCCCGGGCCAGGGTGGCCTGCGCCGCGCGGTATTCCTGGATGCTTTTCTTTTGCAGCAGGGCCTCCTTCGCAGCGTCGGCCCTGCGCCGCGAGCGGTTGGCGTCTATTTCCTCCGGCCGTTCCGCCGTATCCACCAGGATCAGCACCTCACCGTTTTCCACCTTGGCTATGCCGCCGGAGACGGCGGCTTCAAGCGGTTCATTTTCGCGGATCTGATATTGCAGGATGCCGGGGACGATAGCCGTAATCATATTGCTGTGGCGGGCGTGGATGCCGTACATCCCGTTTAAGGTGGGGATGACCAGAGAATAACATTCGCCCGCGTAAAAGGGGTGATCCGAAGCGAGGATCTGCACATGGAAGGGCTGCATCAGCTTTGCCCCTCCATCTCTTTGGCCTTTTTCAGCACATCGTCAATGGTGCCGACGTTGAAAAAGGCCATTTCCGGACAGCCGTCCATCTCCCCGTCGATGATGGCCTTAAAGCCGCGCAGCGTTTCCTTCAGCGGCACATAAGCGCCCGGAATATTGGTGAACTTTTCCGCAACATGCATGGGCTGCGCCAGAAAGCGCTGGATTTTGCGCGCCCGCATGACGGTCAGGCGATCCTCGTCGCTCAGCTCGTCCATACCCAGAATGGCGATGATGTCCTGCAGCTCGCTGTATTTTTCCAGGGTCTCCTGCACGCGGCGGGCAATGGCATAATGCTCTTCGCCGACCTTGTCGGGCTCAAGCAGCCGCGAGCTGGATTGTAGAGGGTCGACGGCGGGATAAATACCCTGCTCGGCGATTTTTCGGCTGAGCACCGTGGTCGCGTCCAGATGGGTAAAGGTCGTCGCCGTCGCCGGGTCGGTCAGATCGTCAGCCGGAACATAGACGGCCTGGACCGAGGTAACCGATCCGTCTCTGGTCGATGTGATGCGCTCCTGCAACTCGCCCATTTCGTTGGCCAGCGTCGGCTGATAGCCGACTGCCGAGGGCATCCGGCCCAGCAGGGTCGACACCTCGCTACCCGCCTGCACGAAGCGGAAGATATTATCAATGAAAAGCAGCACGTCTCGGCGCTCTGCGTCTCGGAAATACTCGGCCATGGTCAGGCCGGACAGCGCCACGCGCATACGCACGCCGGGGGATTCGTTCATCTGGCCGAACACCAGAGCTGTCTTGTCCGACACGCCGCTGCTCTGCATTTCATTCCACAGATCGTTGCCTTCACGGCTGCGTTCGCCGACGCCGGTAAAAACCGAATAGCCGTTGTGTTCCATGGCGACGTTGTGGATAAGCTCCTGTATCAAAACCGTTTTACCTACGCCTGCGCCGCCGAACAGGCCGATTTTTCCTCCTTTGGGATAGGGCTCGAGCAGGTCGATGACCTTGATGCCGGTCTCTAGGATTTCGCCAATGGAACGCTGCTCCTCAAAAGCGGGGGGCTTGCGGTAGATGCTGCGGCGTTCAGTGCCCTCGGGCAGGGGCGCGCCGCCGTCGATAACCTCTCCCAAAACGTTGAACATGCGGCCCAGGGTTATTTCGCCCACAGGGACGGCAATGGTTTCGCCCGGGGCGCAGACCTGCATGCCGCGCCGCAGCCCTTCGCTGCCGGCCAGCATAATGCAGCGGACGGTGTCGTGCCCGACGTGCTGGGATACCTCCATGACGCGCTTTTTCTGCTGGACGGAAACGGAAAGCGCTTCCCGGATTTTGGGCAGATACCCCCCTTCAAAATGCACGTCGACGACCGGTCCGGACACCTGTACAATGGTCCCCAGCTTCACGATGCCGACACCCCTTTCCTGCGTTTTTGCTTCTGCGCCTTCGCGCCTGCTGTAATCTCGGTGATCTCTTGTGTGATCGCGGCCTGCCGCACGCGGTTGTACTGCAGCGAAAGCTCGGCCAGAAGCTCGTCGGCGTTTTGATTGGCGGAATCCATGGCCGCCATGCGGGCGTTCTGTTCGCTGCAAAAGCTGTCAATGAGCGCGCTGTAAATAAAGCCCGTCAGGTAGCTGGGCATCATACAGTTGAGGACCGCGGAAATAGAAGGCTGGAACTCAAAGGGCGCCGAAACCTTTTTTTCCTTTTCCGGCGTTGCAAAATAGGTCCGGTGGAAGGGAAGCAGCCGGGTAGAGCGCGCCGATATGCTCAGTCCGTTGCCCATGTCGGTATAGACGACAAAGATCTTTTTCAGCTGCCCGGAATCATACTGTTCAAGCAAAAGCGAGCTGATTTCGCGCGCGCGCTCAAGCGTGGGATTCTGCGCGGTATAAAGAAAGGTGCGCTCAATGGGAATGTGGTGCTGCTCGAAAAACCGCCTGCCGTATTCGCCGACGACAAACAGCTTGACATCTGCGTGGGCGTCAAGCAGGCGCTTGGCTTCCTTGAATACATTTTGATTATAGGCGCCGGCCAGCCCCTTGTCTGCGGTGATGACCAGGCAGCCGTAGGTCCCCGGCATCTCCGGCTCGTGATCCGGGGGATAGAAATAGGGGCTGTCCACGTCGTTGGCCGTGCGGAAAATGCGTTTAATTTCGCTGCGCAGGGCGTCAAAATACGGGCGGGTGCGATCCAGCTCGCTGCGCGCCCGGCGCAGCTTGGTGGAGGCTATCAGATACATGGCGTTTGTGATCTTCTGCGTTTCCCTGACGCTTTCGATCCTGTTTTTAATTTCCGCTGTGCTTGCCATGCCGCTATTTCACACCCTTCCCGTCAGACTGCACCGCCCATGCTTCTGCAAAGGCCTGCGCTGTTTCGACGATGGCGCGGGCGTCGTCGGCCGAAAGCTGGCCGCTTTGATCAATCCTGCGGCACAGCGCGCCGACGCTTTGCTCCATATGGGCAAGATAGTCCTGCTTGAACCGATCCATCTGACGGAGGGGGATATTCTGCATGACATGGCTTAGGGCGGCTGACAGCAGCATGACCTGCTCATGCTGCTGCATGGGGCGGTACTGCGGCTGCCGAAGCAAACGCATCAGCCCCTGTCCATAGGTCAGCTGCCTGCGGGTCAGATCGTCCAGGTCGCTGGAAAACTGCGTAAAAACCTCCATCTCGCGGTATTGGGCCAAATCGAGGCGGATGGCGCCGGCCGCCTTCTTCATGGCTTTGGTTTGGGCATCGCCGCCTACGCGGGACACGGAAAGCCCGACGTTGACTGCCGGCCGCTGGCCGGCAAAAAACAGATCGGTCTCCAGAAAGATTTGCCCGTCGGTGATGGAGATGATATTGGTGGGGATATAGGCCGAAACGTCCCCCGCCTGCGTTTCGACAATGGGCAGAGCCGTCATGCTGCCGCCGCCCCGTTCCTGCGACAGATGGGCGGAACGCTCAAGCAAGCGGGAGTGCAGGTAGAATACGTCGCCCGGATATGCTTCACGGCCCGGCGAACGCTCAAGCAGCAGGCTGAGCGCGCGATAAGCGATAGCGTGCTTGGAAAGGTCGTCATAAACGATGAGGACGTCCTTGCCCTTATACATAAAATACTCGCCCAGCGCACAGCCCGCATAGGGGGCGACGTATTGAAGCGTGGCGGAATCGCTGGCTGAGGCGCTGACGACGATGGAATAGTCCATTGCGCCATACCTGATAAGGGTTTCAGTCAGCTGGGCGATTGAGCTGGCTTTTTGTCCGATGGCCACATAAATGCAGACGACATCCTTACCCTTTTGATTGAGGATGGCGTCAAGCGCGATGGCCGTTTTGCCCGTCTGCCGGTCGCCGATGATCAGCTCGCGCTGGCCGCGGCCGATGGGGAACATTGAGTCGATGGCCAGAATACCGGTTTCAAGGGGCTGGTTGACCGGCTGGCGGTCGATGATTTCCGGGGCGGACATTTCGATGGGACGGTAATCTTCAGCGTGGATTTCTCCCTTGCCGTCGATGGGGCTGCCCAGGGCATCGATAACACGGCCCAAAAAGGCGTCGCCCACCGGAACACCGGCCATTTTCCCGCTGCGGCGTACGATGCTGCCTTCAGAAATTTCCTCGTCGTCGCCGAAAAGGATGCAGCCCAGCTCGCCGCTCCGAAGCTCCTGCACCATGCCTTTGACACCGGAGGAAAAGACCAGAATTTCACCGTAAGCGGCATGTTCCAGCCCCGAAACGGTGGCGATTCCATCGCCGACGGCCATGACCTGGCCAAGTTCTTCAGGCGAGACTTCGGGCGACCAGCTTTCGACAGCCTCGCGGATGAGGGGGATAACCTCGCCGCGCGCCGGCTGCAGCCGCTCGAGTCGTTCTTTAAACTGCCGCAGGCGTCCTTCAACGCTCCAGTCGTACAGATCGGTGCCGACCTGCAAAACAAATCCGCCGGCCAAGGCGTCGTCCTGCACCCAATCAAGGGTGAACGAACGGCGATAGGTCTGCTCAAGAAATTTCAAAAGGCGACGGCGGTGCTCTTCGCTGGGGGGGACGCTGCCGCGCAGGGTCGCCCTGTCCTCATTCGTCCTGCCCATGCGAACCCTCCTTTTCCGCCAGGCTTAAAAACTGCTCGTAAGGGTCGCCCTTTGCATCCAGCACAAGCCTTTCAGCCGCGGTGACGGCCAAGTCCGTCAGCTCACGGGTCGCTTTGTTCAGCATTTCCCTGTGCTCGCGCTCGGCGCTTTCGCGCGCCTTGCTCAAGATGGCGTCGGCCTGCCGCTTGGCTTCAGCCGTCTGCTGCTCGCGCAGAAGCTCCAGCTCCTGCTCAGCCGCCGCCTTCTTTTCTGCGATGACGGAGTCGGCCTGCGACAGCCTGGCCTGGTATTCCTCCTTCAGCTGCGCGGCCTGCTCCTTGGCCTGCGCGGCCTGCTGCTGCAAGCCGCTGTAGTAATCCTCGCGCTGCTTCATAAAATTTTTGATGGGACGGTACAGCAGAATATAAAGGCCGCCCGCCAATATTACGAAATTAAGCAGGTGCAGCAGGATTTGCCGCCAGTCGATATTCAACGGGATATTCACCGCGCACCGCCTTTACAAAACAAAGATGACCAAAATGACGACCAGCAGGGCATAAATAATGGCTGTTTCAATAAAAACCAGATCCAGCATCAGCGTGGTGCGGATTTTGCCTTCCATGTCCGGCTGGCGGGAGATGCCGTCTGCCGCTTTGCCGCCAACGATGCCCATGCCGACTGCGCCGCCCGCAGCGGCAAGTCCAATGGCGAGACCGACCGCAAGGGCCTTCATACCGTCTGCGCTGTCAGAAGCGACGGCCTGCCCCTCCTCTTCGCCCGGCGTGGCGCATACAGGGACGGCCAGCGTCATGATCAGCAGAAGCACAAGAACAGAAACCCACATTTTTTTGGCAATATTCATTTTCATGACCTCCATGTTTTCTCTAGTCTAATTGCTTTTGGCAAGCTCTGCGCTTTTCCGGCGCGGAGCCTTTGCCCGGCGTTCCCTAGGCTCTGACATTTCGCCGTAGAACAGGGCGGTCAGCATGGTCAGGACATAGGTCTGTATCAGTGCGTGCAGAAGCGTGAACAATACGGCGACCACGACCGGCAGCACAAAGCTGAGGGCGATATAATAGTAGACAAGCTCGGTGACCAGCAGACCGCTGAGCAAAGCGCCGAACAAACGGAAGCTCATGGAAATCAGCAGCGAAATTTCTTTTAAAGCGCTTCCGATACCGTGGAACCCGTTTCCCGCAATAGCGCCCGAGCAAATGATGAAATAGGAAAGCACGCCCAGCATAATGGCCGCGTTGACGTCGGACAACGGCGCGGGCAGGGTAAAAGATGCGCCGTTTGTAGTAACGGCCTGTATGCCAAACAGCTCGAACAGGGTGCCGAAAAAGATATAGCAGCCGGCGCCGAACAGATAAGCGCCCAAAAAGCCGTTTCTCCACGGGCTGTTGGTCTTTGCCAGGCCGTCAAACAGGCCGACGGCCTGCTCAAGCAAAAGCTGTAGCCTGCCCGGCACATATTTAAACCGGGGAATGACGAAAACACGGATCAGCAGCGCGCCTGTCAGCAGCACACCTGTCACCGTCACCGCCGAGATAAGGCCGGGGTTGACCGGGCCAAAGCCGGGCAGGTTGATTTTGTTGGACTCATGCAGCACGGCGTCCCGCATGGTTTCACGAATAGTCTCCTCATGCTCCCTGCCGGGCGTCAGTATGCTCCCGGCCAGCAAAAGCACAATGGCGCAGAGCCAGAGGAGCAAAAGCAGCCGTTTTTTCTTATTCATGATATGTCCCCTTTTTCGCGATGCCTTTTACCTGCGCGTTTTTATTCAGCCTATTTGAAGTAAACGGGGATGGATAACAGCGGTCCATCCCCTTTACATAGTATTTGATTCTGTCAAAACTGCCCGATACCGACCGACAAGCTGAAACGGATTTAATCCTTATTATTCCGCAAATAGAGCAATAAAAACAAAAAACAGTATGCGTTGCAGTTTGGTGACATGATGGCGGATTTTGCGCTATCTCTGATTATATCTGGCCGGATAAAAAAGTCAAGGAGCTACCTGCATAACGGCCGCGGCAAAAGGAATTGGTTTTATTGTCTGAAATGCCTAAACAGAGAGGGAAAATGGCTTTTGGTACGCACGGATTGCTGCGTAAAAGGGAGAAAAGAGCGGGATTTCCGGCGTATCCACAGCACGGCAGAGAAGCTGGGGACGCCTGTGCAGGAAAAGCCCGGATAAGGTCCCCGCGTCACAACGGGGGCGCGGCGCGGGCGGCCGCTCATGCAATCAAAAAATCCCGTAAGCCTTACGCTTACGGGATTTTTGTTTCTGGAGCTGTTAGGCAGATTCGAACTGCCGACCTCGTCATTACCAATGACGTGCTCTGCCTACTGAGCTATAACAGCAAATGGCGACCGTGAACGGGCTCGAACCGTCGACCTCTAGCGTGACAGGCTAGCGTTCTAACCAACT
>CAJMOV010000103.1 GCA_905215125.1 uncultured bacterium
GTGCCCTGGCGCGCCAGCTGCACGAAAGCTTCCGACGAGTTGACGATGTGGCAGCGCCTGCACCAGCGGCAACCCGCACCTGAAAGCCGCTGTCAGCGAGGTCAACGTCGGTTCCCCCTTCTACGACACCGTCCGTAAAGGCGGCGCCGTCTGCTCCTGGCCGCTGCTGTGCTGGACGCTGGCGCAAAGCGTTTCCAACCGGGTCGACATGGATGTGTTCAAGGGCGTTTCCATCGACCCTGTCGAAGCGGTCAGGACCCGGCCCATCACCGACATCCCTGAAAGGATCATCGGCTGCAAGTCGGCGCCGTGGGATCTGTGGGCCAAGCATTATCATTACGACGATTTCTGGCGCCACAGCGATAACACCGCCCACGCCGATAACATCCAGATCCCCATGCTCATCCTGTCCGGCTGGTACGATGGCGACGCGCTGGGCGTTCAGGAAACCTGGCGCTTTTTGACCAAGCACGACAAGCCGGGCCGCCGCATTGTCCTGGGCCCCTGGCCCCACAATTTGAACGCCTGGCGCGACTGTATGGATCTGGAGTTTGGCGACAACGCCGTTGATTATGATTTTGACACCCGCATCATCCGCTGGTTTGACCGCTATCTGAAAGGGATCGAAAACGGCGAGGATCAAAAGCCGCGCGCCACCTATTATGTCATTGGGGAAAACCAGTGGCACACCAGCGACGAATGGATGCCATCCGAAGCAAAGCTGGTCAATCTCTATCTGGACAGCGGCGGCAGGGCCAACTCTCTGCACGGCGACGGGCGCATCACCCTTTCCCCGGCCAAAACGGGCAGCGATACCTATGTATATGACCCCCTTTTCCCCTGCGGCGGCGAAGGGGACGACTTTGACGACGGTCTGGTCTGCCCGTATAGATGCAACAGCCGCCAGCTGCGATCCGACGTGCTCTGCTACGACACCCCCGTTTTGGAGCAGGACGTCGCCATCGCCGGACCGCTTTACGCGGAAATTTACGCCTCGTCCAGCGCGGTTGACACCGACTTTATCGTCCGCGTCAGCGACGTTGACGAGCGGGGAATCGCCCGCAACGTCAGCTTTAACATCATCCGCGCCGAGTTCCGCAAGGGCTTTGACAAACCGGAGCTTCTGACCCCCGGCAAAGTGGAAAGGTATAAAATGGAAATGTACTTCCACGGGATGGTTTTCAGAAAAGGACACAAAATCCGCGTTGACATTTCCTCCAGCGAGCAGATGGAATCCTTCCCCAATACCAACACCGGCGTCGACCCTTACACCAACCCTGCCCCGGTCAAGGCGGTACAGACCATCTATCACGGCGAGGATTATCCTTCTCATGTAAAACTGCCCGTCCTGTACGGTCTGCCCGGCTGCGCAGCCGGCGAAAAATAGCCGTCCCTTTCTCTCCGCGGCGTCAGTCCCGCCCAGGCAGGTCCTTTCCCCTGGGCGTCCCGCGCGAAGTGCCGCCGCAGCCTTCCCCCTTCCCCAGCGCTGCCTGCCGTGCCGTCGAGACGCTCACAGGCGGCCGAAGCAACGTATTCATAAACACTAAAACTGGAGGTTCACATCATGTCTAAAGAATACCCGCTCGGCGTTCCCACTCCCCACTCCTTCACCTATGTAACCCGCAATATTCCGCAAGTGACCGTCGAACAGCGCGAACGTGCATTAGCCGCTACCCATTACAACGAATTTGCCTTTCCTGCCGGTATGTTGACAGTCGATATGCTGTCTGACTCGGGCACCACCGCCATGACCGACCTTCAGTGGTCCACTATGTTCCTGGGCGACGAATCCTATGGCCGCAACAAGGGCTACTACGTCCTGCTGGAAGCCTTCCGCGACATTTTTGAGCGCGGGGGCGAAAAAAACTGGAAAAGGTCCATTGACCTCATCCGCACAGGCTGTACCGATATTGATAAAATGATGGACGAGCTGTACCTGTGCGAGTATGAGGGCGGGCTGTTCAACGGCGGATCCGCGCAGCTTGAGCGGCCCAACACCTTTATCATCCAGCAGGGCCGCGCGGCCGAATCGGTCCTGTTTGAAATGGTCAAGAAAATCATGGCGGAGCGCTATCCCGAAAAAGTCTTTACCATCCCCTCCAATGGCCATTTTGACACCACAGAGGGCAATATCAAGCAGATGGGCTCCATCCCTCGCAACCTGTATAACAAAGAGCTGCTGTACGAAGTGCCCGAGGGCGGCAAATATGAAAGAAACCCCTTCAAAGGGGATATGGACGTCGCCAAGCTGGTGCAGCTGATTGAGGCCGTCGGTCCGGAAAACGTCCCTCTGATCTACACAACCATCACCAACAACACTGTCTGCGGCCAGGCCGTTTCCATGAAATCCATCCGCGAGACGGCAGAGGTCGCTAAAAGGTACGACATCCCCCTGATGTTTGACGCTGCGCGCTGGGCGGAAAACTGTTACTTCATCAAGGTAAACGAAGAAGGCTACGCCGACAAATCCATCGCCGAAATCGCCACCGAAATGTTCTCCTACTGTGACGGCTTTACCATGTCAGCCAAGAAAAACGGCCACGCCAACATGGGCGGCATGCTGGCCTTCCGCGACAAGGGCCGCTTCTGGCGCAAGTTCTCCGACTTCAACGAGGACGGCACCGTCAAGACCGATGTCGGCGTACTTTTGAAGGTCAAGCAAATCTCCTGCTATGGCAACGATTCCTACGGCGGCATGTCGGGCCGCGACATTATGGCTCTGGCCGCCGGGCTGTATGAGGAATGTGATTTTCATTACCAGCAGGCGCGCGTCGAGCAATGTGAATACCTGGCGCAGGGCTTTTACAAGGCAGGGGTCAAGGGCGTCATCCTGCCGGCCGGTGGCCATGGCGTCTACATCAACATGACAGAGTTTTTCGACAACAAGCGCGGACACGAGACCTTTGCCGGCCAAGGCTTTTCCATCGAGCTGATTCGCCGCTACGGCATCCGCACCTCTGAGCTGGGCGATTATTCCATGGAATACGATCTCAAAACCCCTGAGCAGCAGGAAGAGCTGTGCAACGTGGTGCGTTTTGCCGTCAACCGCAGCCAGCTGACCCGCGAGCACATGGATTACGTCATCGCCGCCGTCAAAGCGCTGTATGAGGACCGCGAAAGCATCCCCAACATGCGTATCGTCAAGGGCCGCACCCTGCCCATGCGCCACTTCCACGCCTTCCTCGAGCCTTATCCCAACGAATCTAAATAATCCCGTTCCACCCTTCTCCATATAAAATTGGCCGCCGCCCCTTGCGGAGCGGCGGCCAGCTTTTTACCCACTTATCTGAAGCCTGCAAAAGGAGGTCAACCGTTGTACCTGCAAGCTGTATCTGCCGATAACCCCGATTACCTTGCTCTGGCCCGGCGGCTGGACGATTATTATTTCAGCCTGGTCGGCGACGTCCAGCTGCGTTACGCCAGCGCAAACGACCCTAAGAGCTTCTCCTGCCTGCTTGTCGCCTATCAGGACGGGCAAGCCATCGCCATCGGCTGCTGGAAGGCAGTCGGAGAGGATATGGCGGAGATCAAGCGCGTCTATGTCGCGCCCGCGTACAGGCGGAAGGGGACGGCCTCTGCCGTTATCCGCGCGCTGGAAAAGGATATCGCCGCGTCCGGCCGCCGCCGCATCGTGTTGGAAACCGCGCGCAGCACCCCCGACTCGGCGGCGCTTTACCTGTCTCTGGGCTACCGCCAGACGGACTACTACGGCAGCCCCGCCGGTGCGGAAGGCTGCCTTTGCTTTGAAAAGGATCTCGCCTTTTGACCGCCTGCTTTTTCCTTCGCCGCAATATCTATGAAAGGCCGGATGGGACCACCCATCCGGCCTTGCCTTTTTCTTCTCGGGCAAATAAGGGCTGCACCCTTACTGCACAGGGTTTTCCTCAAGCCAGCTTTCAGCGGCCTGCGCAACGTCGTGCAGCGCCGTATCGCCAAAGGGGGCTGCCAGTCCCGCCGCTTCGACCAAGCCGGCAAAGGGCCGGCTGCCGCCCAGACGAACAAGCGCCATATAGCGCTTCCAGGCGTCGGCGCGGTCGCGCTGGGACAGGGCCCAGAACTGCAGGGCCACCGTCTGCGCCAGGCAGTAGTCGATATAATAAAACGGGTCGGTGTAGATGTGCAGCTGGCGCTGCCAGGCCCGTCCTTCGCCGTAGAAGGGGATGTCGTCCAGCATGATCCACGGCATATAGATGGCCGTCAGCTCGCGCCAGGCGTCGTGGCGCTGGGCCGGCGTCAGCTGCGGGTTTTCATACACGATGTGCTGGAAGTGGTCGACCATGGTGCCATAGGGGATGAAGGTCAGCGCCCCGGCCAGGTGGCTGTGGCGGAATTTTGCCGTATCCTTGCCGAAAAAGCCCTCAGCCCACGGCCAGGCGAAAAATTCCATGGACATGGAGTGAATTTCGCAGGCATCCAGGGTGGGATTCCTGTAATCGCTCGGCGTAATATTACGGCTTGTATAGTCGGCAAAGGCATGTCCCGCTTCGTGGGTCATGACCTCGACGTCGCCCTGGGTGCCGTTGAAGTTGGCGAAGATAAAGGGCGCCTTGTAATCGGGCAGTCCGGCGCAGAAGCCGCCGCCCGCCTTGCCTTTTTTACTCAGCACGTCGAACAGCTCGTTTTCAAACATAAAGTCGATAAACTCGGCCGTTTCGGACGACAGCTCATGGTAGAATTTCCTGCCGCAGGCCAAGATGTCGTCGGCTGTGCCCTGGGGGGCGGCGTTGCCGTCGCGGAACATAAGAGCGTTGTCGGCGTAGCTCATGGGGTAGGTAAAGCCCATACGCCCGGCGCGGGCCTTTTGCAGCTTTTCCGCCACGGGGACGATATAGCGCACCACCGCTTTGCGGAAGCGCTCGACATCCTGCGCGGTATAGCTGTTGCGCATCATACGGCAGTAGCCCAGGCCGACGTAATCGCCAAAGCCCAGCTTCTTGCCCATGGCATCGCGCAGCTTGACCAGCTCGTCGTAAATGCTGTCCAGCTTTTCGCCATTTTCCTTGTAGAAGCGCCCCTCCGCCTCCCATGCGGCACGGCGGACGGCGTCGTCGGCGCTCTGCTTAAAGGGGGTCATCTGCGACAGGGTGTAGGTGCCGCCCTGGAAAGGGATTTGCGCCGAAGCAATCAGCTTCTGGTATTCTGTCGTCAGGGCATTCTCCCGCTGCAGCTCTCCGATGATCTCCGGCGAAAAGGCGCGCAGGGAAATCTCAATGTTTCGGAAAAGGAGATCGCCGTACTTCTTCTCAAAATCAGGACGGAAGGGGCTGTCCTTAAGCGCCAGGTGCCATTTTTGGTAATATTCCTGCAAAATTGGGCCGTTTTCGTCGATAAAGCTGGCTTCGGCATCATAAAAAGCATCGTTTGTGTCAATTTCATGGCGGATCTGCGCAAGGGTAAACTGGGTTTGGATGTGATCGGCCAGCTTGTCCAGCCGCTGGAAGGCGGCGTCCGCTTCGGCAAAGCCGGCGGCGTTTTGCAGTGCGTCGATGCAGGACTGGACCTCACGTCCGGCCTGCTCGATGTCGGGGAGTTCATAAGGCATTTGAGAAAACTTCATATGTGACCTCCTTGCCGCGACGGCGCGGCAGCCATATGGGTGGAAACCCGGCCCCATACAGGGCCGGGCTTTACTGCTTTATCGGGCGATATCCGATCCTGCGGGCATAAGGCGGAGATTCCCCCCCTTTGCGCACAGGGTCTTGAAAGACGGCGCCGCGCCGCTGCGCAGCGCCGCCGCTTTGGTTAGTATAGCCTATTTCTTACTCTTGATGTATGCGTCGATGGATTTGGCGGCATGCTTGCCGGCGCCCATGGCCAAAATGACGGTAGCTGCGCCGGTGGCGACGTCGCCGCCCGCGAAGATACCTTCGCGGGATGTGGAAGCGTCCTCCTGCGTGACAAGGCAGCCCTTCTTGTTGGCTTCCAGGCCGGGGGTCGTCGAACGGATCAGCGGGTTGGGAGAGGTGCCGATGGCCATGATAACGGTGTCGACCTCCATGTCGAACTCGCTGCCCTCGACGGGGACGGGGCGGCGGCGGCCGGAAGCGTCGGGCTCGCCCAGCTCCATGCGCACGCACTTCATGCTGCTGACGCGGCCCTTTTCATCCCCTTCGATGGACAGCGGGGCGGTGAGCAGCTCAAAGACGATGCCCTCTTCCTTGGCGTGATGGACCTCTTCCTTACGGGCGGGCAGCTCTTCCTCGCCGCGGCGGTAAACGATGTACACCGTGTCTGCACCCATGCGCTTGGCGCAGCGGGCGGCGTCCATGGCGACGTTGCCGCCGCCGACAACGGCCACCTTCTTGCTGTGCAGCAGCGGGGTGGGGGCGTTATCCGTATAGGCCTTCATCAGGTTGATGCGGGTCAGATATTCGTTGGCCGAATAGACGCCGCACAGGCCCTCGCCGGGGATCTTCATGAACTGCGGCAGGCCGGCGCCCGAACCGACAAAAACGGCCTTATACCCGCGTTCAAACAGCTCGTCGATGGACAGGACCTTGCCGATGACCATGTTGGTCTCGACCTCGACGCCCATTTTCTTGAGGCCTTCGATTTCCTTGCTGACAATTTCCTTGGGCAGACGGAACTCGGGGATGCCGTAGATGAGCACGCCACCGGCGGTGTGCAGCGCTTCGAAGATGGTGACGGCATAGCCCATCTTAGCCAGCTCTCCGGCGCAGGTCAGGCCGGCAGGGCCGCTGCCGACGATGGCGACCTTGTCGCCGTTTTTCTCAACGTCGCGGGCGCTGGACAGGCCGTTTTCGCGGGCCCAGTCTGCGACAAAACGCTCAAGGCGGCCGATGGCGACCGGCTCGCCCTTGATACCGCGGACGCACTTGCTCTCGCACTGGGTTTCCTGCAGGCAGACGCGGCCGCAGACCGCAGGCAGGGCGTTGTCGCCCGACAGGATGCGGTAGGCCTCGGCAAAGTTGCCCTCGCGCACCTGGGCGATAAACTGCGGGATGGAAACGGCGACGGGGCAGCCGCCGCGGCACGGCTCGTGCTTACAGCCCAGGCAGCGGCCCGCCTCCTCCATCGCTT
>CAJMOV010000104.1 GCA_905215125.1 uncultured bacterium
CCAAACGATTGGGAACACAATG
Source organism: uncultured bacterium (assembly GCA_905215125.1). Classification (GTDB taxonomy): domain Bacteria; phylum Bacillota; class Clostridia; order Oscillospirales; family Butyricicoccaceae; genus Ventrousia. The sequence continues at coordinate 23 of CAJMOV010000104.1, forward strand.
CTAGGGGGCGACAACGGCGGCTGTTCAATGGCTTCTGTGTAAACCTTCATCGCATCCCGGGTCAGCCATCCAGACAGGCCGCCGACCGCTTCTGATATGATGATCCACAGGGCATAGGTTTTGCCCGTATGCTTTTTCATATGTTATCACCCTGCATTAGCATATGCTCAAAGGGCGGCGCATTATTCAGCTTACACGGCGCCGAAATATGATTCTCTCCTTGGCCCGCGCCACAAATTTGCCGCCGCTTCTCACAGTCGCATCCCCATGTATCGCTTCCCATCTTTATTCTTTATCCAGAGCGTTACGCAGCGATTTCCATTTATCCCCCAGACTCTCTCAGGTCTAACCGCACGAAGATAAACGATGATATTCTGACCGTATCCCCATTGTGAGCAGTATGGTATATTATAGGGCCTGTCCACATCATTGCAATTATTCCTTCTGCTATACCCTTTAAAGAAATATTACGCCTCCAAAGAAGAGCAGGACGACTTGATCTCCATTGGAACCATCGGCCTTATCAAGGCCATTTCTTCCTTCGATGTATCCAAGGGCGCTAAGCTCGCGACCTATGCCGCGCGTTGTGTAGAAAACGAAATTCTCATGTATTTTCGCGCGACAAAAAAACAGGGCTGCGAGGTCTCCCTCAATGAGCCGATTGACAGCGACAAGGACGGCAACGCCCTTTCTCTGCTCGACGTTATCAGTACAGACGACAACATGCTGGAGGAAATTGACTTAAGCGATCAGCAAATCAAGCTGTACAGCTATATCGGCTCCGTACTGGAGCCCCGTGAGCAGGAAATTCTCTGTATGCGCTATGGCCTGCGCGGTCAGAAACCGCTTACCCAGCGCGAAGTCGCTGAAAGGTGCGGCATCTCCCGCTCTTATGTATCCCGCCTAGAAAAAAAGGCGTTGGAACGGCTGCGGCAGGAATTTGATAAGCCCGGTCGTGCACTGCCGAATCGGCGTGGATAAATATTGACAGCAATGTCCCCTTTTGCTACAATAAAATTATCAGTTTTCTCCAAATGAAAGCAGGCAATGACTGACGCAGCCATTGCCTTTTCTTTATCAGTCGGTACCGTTAAAAGGGGGACATATATGAAAAGACGATTATCCACGAAGGCATTGATCATGGGCCTGCTGACCCTGTCGGCCTTTTTCTACCTGCTGCATTACCTGATCTTCCGCGACGCGCACCACATCGCCATCTTTGCCATGCACGACATCGCCTTCCTTCCCATTGAAATTGTTCTGGTCTCGCTTGTCTTTGATCGGGTGCTTGACGAAACACACCGGGACGAGCAGCGGGGTAAAATCAACATGATTGAAAGCATCTTTTTCAACGAATCCGGCTCGGATATGCTGCGATATCTTCTGCAGTGCGACCCGCAAAGCGGCGAACTGTGCCGCGCTATGGCCATATCCCCCGATTGGAGCTGCCGCGATTTTGATGCAGCGCGTCGTTTTCTCAAAAACTACTCCTTTTCTATTGACGCCGACAAGGTCGACTTTTTTGCGCTGCACTATCACCTGGTCAACCGTCACAAATACTTTCTCAAGGTCATTGAGAACCCTGCTCTGATGGATCATGAGAGCTTTACCGATCTCATTCTCTCCATGTATCACCTGTGGGAGGAGCTGGACTATCGCACTGACCTGTATAATCTGAACGCCGCGGACAAGGCGGATTTGGGCGCCGTTACCGAAAGCGTCTATCGTCAGCTGGCAAGCGAATGGCTGCTCAACGTCAGTTATACCCAAAAGCATCATGCCGCGCGTTTTTCCAACTCGATGCGTAACAGTCCCTTTTGCTTTGTCTCCACTGTGGAACGGAGGGCCGACTAGCCGACGCATATACGATGCCTTACGGCGTCTCAATCAGCTGCCCCTGCTTGTCCAGTATAATGAGCTTTACCCCTTCCGTCTCGGCAGCCAGTGCCTGCCCCTGTTCGGCGGGCAGCATAAAGCAGGCGGTTGACAGCAAATCGGCTGTCGCTGAGCTGGCGCACACCACCGTCGCCGACAGGACGCCGTCTGACGGCATAAGGGTATCCGGATCGATGATGTGGTGATAGGTCTCGTCCCCCACGGTAAAATAACGCAGGTAGCCGCCCGATGTGACAACGGCGCAATCGGACACTGTCAGGGTGGTCAGCAGCTCTGCGCTTTCCTCAGGACTCTGCACCCCGACACGCCAGCCCTCAGCATTGGGCGGGCTGCCCTCGGCCCAGACGTTGCCGCCTGCCGACAGGACAAAATCGGTGTATCCCAGCTCGCGCAGCTGCTGGGCCACGAGATCGACGGCATACCCTTTGGCCACCGCTCCGACGTCAATGCTCATCTGAGCGTCGCGCAGCTCAGCCGTGCCGGCTTGAGCATCCAGGATTAAATTGTCAATGTCGCAGTGCTGTTCTGCCGTACGCAGATCCCCCATAGCGGGAATAGCGGCACTCTCAGCATTTTCCAGCGCCGCTTCGCGCGCTTCATCCCACAGCCTGAGCACAGCGCCCATCGCAATGTTGACCTTGCCGTGGGTCAGCATATACCCGTCCTTCCCTGTTTCGAGAAGGCCGAACACCTCCGGTTCGACCTCTATCGGCCCCTGGCCGGCCAGTGCGTTGAGGCGGGATAACCCCTCCCCAGTATCGTTATGGGTGTCAAACAGGTTATGCAGGCGGGCAAACTCATCAAACGCGGCGCCTGCAAGCGCGTCAAAATCCTCCTGACTTTGACAATATGCTGTAACAATGATGACGGTGTCAAACAGCTCAAAGCGCTGATCGGTGTATTTCTGCACCCGACTTCCGCACCCACTGAAAGTCAGCAGTGCGGCAAGCAGCGCCCAAAAGGCTGCTTTTTTCATACTTTCGCCTCCAAGGTTATTTATCGTATTTTGTTATTGTACCAATTCCATGCGTCAAAAGCAAACTTTCTGAAAACATGCTTTCTTTTCCGATTGAATTATGGCGCGAGTTGTGGCATGATATTAAATAAGATTAAAATAAGGATTCTTTTTTGTCAACGGGAGGTCTTTTTATGTTTTTCAAGCGCCTGGGCGCTTTTGCTCTCGCCCTGCTTCTTTGTCTGACGGCGCTGCCGGTTTTTTCCTCATGCAGCGCTGCCGAGCCCTTTGACGACGTACCAGAAACCAGCTATGCGTATGAGGATGTCCTGGCCCTGCGTGAAATGGGCATCACCAACGGCATTGGCGACAACCTGTACGGTGCGCAGTACACCCTGACGCGCGCTGACTTTGTTGTGCTGCTGTCCCGCCTTTTAGGGTGGGAGATCGACGAAGCCGCCGATCCCGGCTTTGACGACCTGCCCAATGCGCAGTATGATTATGCCACGGCGCACATCGCCGCCGCAGTAGAGCACGGCGCCATCGAAGCGGGCGGTCGCTTCCGCCCGGGCGCCGACATCACCCGCGAGGAAATGGCCTGTATGCTGGTCGGCGCCCTCGGTTTTGACGGGCTGGCTTCGACAAGCGCAGCGACGTCGGCTGTCTCCCCCTTTGTCGACGTCAGTGAAAGCAGTCATCCCGAGACCTATGGGCATATCATGCTGGCCTATGATTTCGGCATTATCAACGGTGTGCCGTCCGGGGATGATTTGTGGTTTGAGCCCGGCGCCCCGGCGACGCGCGAACAGACGGCCGCCATGCTCATGCGTCTGTACCGAAAAATCTCAGCTCCCCTGGACGAAATACATACCTTTTACCACTATACGGGCGGCACAGCGCAGGCCTCCCTGCTTGGCCAGTCAGACAGCGTCAGCTTTGGCTGGGCGCGCCTGGAATACTGGAACAGTAAGGACGGCGCTTACCTCAATGTCACAAGCCAGAACGGCAACCAATGGCGCCCTTCCGCTTCCGCTGACGAATTGACCGCTTCCCTGGATGCGCTGCAGGTGCCTTACAGCCTAGCCGTATTCATGGATCGCAGCCAGAAGGTTACTCTACCCGATGAAACGGAAGCGCGCGACGTCGACCTCATACTGCTAGATGCGTCGCAGCGCCAGACCGCAATCGAGCAGATTGTCGCCCAGGCGACCGATCAGACGGGCGACATCGCTTACAGCGGCGTCACCATCGACTTTGAGGGGCTGACGCTGGCTTCCTATGCCGAACCGCTCAACAGCTTCATGCGCGAGCTGCGCGCAGCGCTGCCGGAAAACATGACCCTTTCCATTGCCGTGCCCCCGCGCCAGTGGTACAAGGGATATGATTATCGCACCTTGGGCGAGATCTGCGACAAGGTCATCCTGATGGCGCACGATTTGACGTCGACTACCCTGCCGGAGTACCAGCTTGACACTGATCTGCCCAATACCCCGCTGGCGCCTGTCAGCGGCGTCTACACCGCTTTAAAGGATATCACTAATCCTACCGACGGCGTACAGGATACCGACAAGATACTTCTGGCCGTCAGCTTCGGCACCATGCGCTGGGAGATTGTCGATGGCCACGTGCAGCACACTGCCACCAAAACGTCGAGCACATCCGCCATATATGAGCGCCTGTGCCAGGCCAATACCGAGATGTTTTTTGACAGCGTCAGCTTAAGCCCCTGTATCCGCTACTATGACGACAGCGACCAGACAACCAACGTCGTATGGTACGAGGATGCACGCAGCGTGGAAGCCAAGCTGGATCTCGCCGCCATGTTCGGCATCGACGGCGTCTCGCTCTGGCAGGCGGGCACCATTCCCAATTATGACAGCCCGGACGAGCGGGATATTCATTTTGACGTCTGGCAGATGCTGCAAAGCCGCCGTGCAGAAAGATAGAGGGAGGTGAGCGGGTGTATCAGCCCCTTGCCGACAAAATCCGTCCCACAGAGCTTTCCGATATGGTGGGACAGGAGCATATTTTAGGTGAAAACGGGATCCTGCGCCGCATCATTGACAGCGGGCATATCCCCAACATGATCTTTTACGGGCCCTCAGGCGTTGGCAAAACTACCCTGGCACAGATAATCGCCGGCAAAACCAGCCGCCGCCTGTATAAGCTCAACGCCACCACCGCTTCGACAGCTGACATCAAGGGCATTGTATCCGAGCTTGACACCTTTCTCGCCCCGCAGGGGGTCCTGCTCTATCTGGACGAAATACAGTATTTCAATAAAAAGCAGCAGCAGTCCCTGCTGGATTTTATTGAAAGCGGAAAAATCACTCTCATCGCCTCGACAACAGAAAACCCCTATTTCTACGTCTATAACGCCATATTGAGCCGCAGCACTATTTTTGAGTTTCGCCCCGTCTCGCGTGAAGCCATTGCCTCCGCCGTGCGTCGTGCTTTTACTCTGTGCGCACGGCAGCAGCATGCGACCATTTCTCTGGAAGAAGGGGTGGTCGACGCTGTGGCGGCGTCCTGCGGGGGCGACGTTCGCAAGGCCATCAACGCCGTTGAGCTGCTGACCATATCGGCCGCGCAGAGAGACGGCGAGCTGCATGTCGCGCTGGGAGACGCCAAGCTGGTTACGCAAAAGTCTTCGTCCCGATATGATCGCGACGGCGACAGCCACTATGACATTTTATCGGCCTTTCACAAATCGCTTCGCGGATCGGACGCCAACGCGGCCCTGCATTATCTAGCCCGTCTGCTAACGGCGGGCGATTTGCCTTCTGTCTGCCGCCGTCTTTTGTGTGTCGCCAGTGAGGACGTCGGGCTTGCCTACCCGCAGGCCGCCGCCATTGTCAAAGCGTGCGTTGACTCCGCCCTGCAGCTGGGTATGCCGGAAGGGCAGCTTCCTCTTGCGCAGGCCGCCGTTTTGCTGGCCACCGCCCCCAAGTCCAATTCGGTTTCCGCCGCCATCAGCGCCGCCATGGCCGACGTGCGGCAGGGCCGCGGCGGCGAAGTGCCCGAGCACCTCAAGGACAGCCACTACAGCGGTGCTGAAAAGCTAGGACATGGCGTCGGTTATCGTTTCCCGCACGACTATCCGGGCAGCTATGTCGCACAGCAATACCTGCCCGATGAGCTGCAGGGGGTGCAGTATTACCGCGAGGGCGTCAATAAGGCCGAAACCCAGGCCAAGGAATACTGGAAGAAGATCAAGGGAGCACAGACATGAAAAAGCGACTATCCCGTTCACTTGCCCTTCTGCTGGCCGTTTTTTTGTTAGCTGCTTTTCCGTCCGCCTGTGGAGACCGCCATGCTGGCCCGACGCCCGATGTCGTCCCAACGCCCTCGCCCGAACCGGATCCACAGCCCGATCCCTCTCCCCAGCCAGAGCCGGATCCCGAGCCAGGGCCAGAGGAGCCTGTCACCGGTGAAAATATCGTTGTCGCTGACGGCGTCTGGCGCATAGATACTTCTTATTTTACTGAAAACCATCAGACGGTTGACCGCGTTTTTGTATGCGATAACGACCGTGTCATCTTTTTTGTCTCTACCCTGAACCCTGACGGTACTGTGGCCGAAGGGGTAAGCGCTTATTTCTTTTCTCTGGATACCGGGCGCTTTCTGCCTGATACCCTGGAGCTGGGTGTCGTTGGCCTCTATCCCGACCGCACCTATGACGATGGCACTGTTTCCGTTGTAACGCTCGACTCAGAGAGCTACGAGTATAAGGACATCCTTTTCATTGACCCGCAAAGCGCGACGGCGCAAAGCGTAGCCGCGCCGCGTGGCGACGATATCATCGCCCTATCTATCTCTCCCGACAAACAGTACATCGCTATGACCGGGGTTGACACACTTCTTGTCACCGATATGACTTATTCACAGATTTTTCTGCAAATCGACGCTCAGGCCGATGAAAACGGCGATCAGCTCATCCCTTCCCCAACCGACTGGTCGAAGGACAGCAGCCAGTTATCCTTTAAGCTGGGAGCGTGGGAAAGCCTGCACACCCCGGCTGTAGCCAACATCGCTGCCGGTGAGGTGCAGTATTATCCTGAGCTTT
>CAJMOV010000105.1 GCA_905215125.1 uncultured bacterium
CACTCAATTATGCAAGCTCGGATTTTTAACCATTTTTTGTTACCCTTTTAACGCTTGTTTTTTCCCGTTTTCCCCTATGCACTTCTGCCGCCGATTTCATTTTGCCCGAAAAAAGAGAGAAACTTTGATACAAGATGGTCATTGACGGCAACCTTTTTGATTGCTATAATAGAATAAATATTCTTGATTGGATTGGGAGGAATCAACGTGTATCAAGGAAAATATCACATTCACATCGAAAACAGCGACGCTTCCGCCCCTGTTTTTGTCGGAACGCAGAAGCAGGTTGACGAGCTTTTGGCGCGCAACCCCGATATCGCCGACAAGCTGCACATCACCATCGGCAGCAGCGACTATGACGAGGTTGAGCGCTGGTCCAAAGAAGACCTGGACGAATACTACGCCCAGATGAAGACGGCTGATATTCTGGTCGGCTACACCTTCCCCACTGAAAACCTGCGCCAGTACGCCCCTGAGCTGCGCTGGATCCATTTCATCAGCTCCGGCGTCAACCATCTGTACCCGTTCGACTGGGTGCCGGCCGATATCAAGCTGGTCAACAACCGCGGCGTTCACCTGCCCAAATCAGGCGAGTCCTTCGCCATGTTCCTGGCCATGCTCAACTCCCATATTCCGCGCCTGGCCACATCCCAGCGCCGCCACAAATGGGATCGCGACTTTACCTCGGTCATCACCGGCAAAACGCTGGCCATCATCGGCGTCGGCCACCAGGGCGGCGAAATGGCCCGCAAGGCCAAGCAGCTCGGCCTGCGCGTCGTCGGCATCGACCCCTATGCCAAGGAAAACCCCAACTGCGACCTTGTTGTTGACAACAGCCGCATGAAAGAGGTGTTGGCTGACGCCGACTTCCTCGCCATCGCCGCCCCGCTGACCCCGGAAACGGAGGGTATTGTCAGCGATGAAGTGCTGGGCTGGCTGCCCCCGCACGCCGGCGTGCTCAACGTCTCCCGCGGTCCCCTGCTCGACGAAGCGGCCCTCAGCCGCCGTCTGCGCGAGGGCAAGCTGTCCGGCGCCATCCTCGACGTTTTCTGCGAGGAGCCGCTGCCGGAGGAACACTTCCTGTGGGATACGCCCAACCTCATCATGACCCCGCACGTCTCTTCCGACGATCTCATCAACTACATGCCGCTGAGCATGGACCTGACCATCAGCAACCTGCGCACAGATATGGCGGGCGAGCCGATGGTCAACGTCGTCAACACCAATAAGGCATTCTAAGGAGTCAACCATGGCACAAAAGAAACTGAAAGTCATGATCCAGACGGCGGAGGACAGCCTGAAGGTCTTCCGCATGGATCAAGAGCGGCTGGACGCCGCGCTCAAGCGTCACCCCGACATTGCCGACATCGCGGAGTTTTCCTTCACCCGCACCTCGACCAGCTATGAAAACACCCCCAGCTGGAACGAAGCCGATCACGAGATGTTTTATCGCGACGTCGCCGACAAGGATGTCATCCTCGGCTACATGTTCCCCAAGGAAACCTTTGCAGACAAGGCGCGTACCGTCCGCTATATCCATATCATCGGCGCCGGCATCGACCATCTGCTGCCCCTCAATTGGCTGCCGGAGGGTACCATCCTGACCAACAACCGCGGCGCCCACGCGCCCAAAACCACTGAGTTCGCCATGATGTGCATCCTGATGCTGGGCAACAATATGCCCCGCCTGTACACCGCCCAGCGCCAGTCCAAATGGGACGGGCACTTCCTCACCCTGGTCGAGGGCGGCACCGCCGTCATTGTCGGTGCGGGCAAGCAGGGCTCGGCGGTCGCCAAGGCCTGTGAACGTCTCGGTGTGCGCGCCATCGGCGTCGACCCCAATGTTACCTCCAAGGAAGGGTTTGAAAAAATCGTCCCCCCTGCCCAGCTGTGTGATGTGCTGAAGGAAGCCGACTACGTCCTGCTCACTCTGCCGGGCACCAAGGAAAACGAGCGCATGTTCGGCAAAGATCAGTTTGCCGCTATGAAGCCGACTGCCGGCTTCGTCAACCTGTGCCGCGGCAAGGTGGTCGACACCGATGCGCTGCTCGATGCGCTCAACAATAAAACCATCGCAGGCGCTGTCCTCGATGTCTTTGAGAAAGAGCCCCTGCCCTCTGATTCCCCGCTGTGGACGGCCCCCAACCTGGTCATGACCCCGCATATGGGCTGCGACGACGAGGAAAACTACATCCATCGCACCTTTGACATCTTCTTTGACAACCTGCGCCGGCTGTATAACGGCCAGCCGCTGGAAAATGTCGTCGATCCCGTCAAGGGTTATTAATTCCAAAGAGAAAGAAGCGGACTTCACGTCCGCTTCTTTTTTTACGCCAAAGCTCGGCGGAGACCCGCCGGGCTTTCCCGTTTTACTTCAGCTCCAGCTGGAAGACCTGTCCGGCGTCGCCGGCAAAAACAACATAGCCGTCCTCGGGTAAAGCAGCTTCACTGTCTCCATAGATCCAGGAAGACGCCGTCAGCGCGCCATCTGCGTCATAGACGAAGAAGCCGCCGTTTTCCGGCACGGCGACCGACATGGTCTTACCCGCCGCGTCGCCGACTGCATACCAGCGGGCGTAGCCGGTGGGCTGGATGGTGCAGCGGGCGGTTTCGCCATTGTACAGTATCTCCATCGCCGCACCCTCAACGGCGATACTGCCCAGCGCGTCCATGTATTCCAGCCCGTCCTGCTCATACATGCGCAGGATGCTGCCGTCGCGGCCGCCGGTGCTCGGGATCTGCGCCTGTGAAACGGCGGTATTGGCGTCCGTCGCTTTTATGCCCAGGATATAGCCGCCGCTGTACGGCAGACTGCTCACAGGCAGGGTCAGATAGGTCTGGGAGGTGTATTTTTCATTGAGGACAAGATAGACCTTCCCATTTCTCCCCTGCCAGGCCTGCTCAGTAGCTGCGTCAGGCGCAGTGCCGTCCGCCTTTTGCAGGACATATTCGGCCGTCGCCTGGGCGCCCAATCCGGGGATGGCGGTATAGCCCTTTTGCAGCAGATAGGTCTCGCCGTTTTCCTCGGTGACAAAGCGGAAATAATAGCTGCCCGTCTCATCGCGGAAGGAGCCGTCTGCATAATAATTGAGTGCGATTTGCGCCCCCTGTGCGGGGACGTCGAGCGTCATAACTCCTTCCTGCGTCAGGGTGACGGTGGCCTGGCCCAGCATATTGGACAGGTACAGTCCGGCGCAATCCATCAGTTCGGCTGGCATTTCGGCAGGCTGACTTTCCGGTAGGGTGTGGACGCTTTCATCAACAGCCACGCCCTGTTCACCCAATGCGTCAATGAGGATACCCGACGCCGCCATCTGGTTATAGGCGCTCGAGCCACCGGATGAGACGACGGCGCAGGCCATATCATATTCCGGCAGGACGACCAGGCTGCTGTGATACAGGACGGTGTCTCCGCCTTTGCACAGTGCCTGCACATCGCTGTACGCAAAAGGATAAACCTTGACGCTGTCCCATCCCAGGCCATACGCGACGGCGTTTTCCTCATCCTCCGGCCACATACCGCTGCGGTACTCCGGGGCGGCCATGGCGTCGAGCGACGCTTCAGTCAGCAATTCTTCCCCAGTCAGCAGGCCGCCGAAGGCCGCAAGATCGGAAGCGGAGGCATAAATGCCGCCCGTGCCGATGACGGACACTGTTTCTGCGGGCAGCGCGCGCGTATCCTGTCCCCAATAGGTTTTGGCTAGGCGAGCGGTGTCAAAATCATCGCCGGGGACAAAGGTGTCGTCCAGGCCGGCAGGGGAAAGCAGGCTTTCATGCAGAAATTCGCCGAAGCCCTGGCCCGATACCGCTTCCACAACCAGCTCTGCAAGGGTGAAGCCGTCGTTGCAGTAGACGCTGTATGCACCAGGATCGGCCTTCAGTGTCTGGTTCTTAAGCGCGTCAAGCAGACCGTATTTGCCCGACGTTTCCTGCGCGTCGCCAAACAGGAAGGTGTTTCTCAGCGTCGAGCCCATCAGACCGGATGAATGGTTGAGCAGCATGCGCACTGTGATTTCGGCATACCGCTCGTCTGCCATTTTAAAATCAGGCAGATAACGGATGACGGGGGCGTCCAGGTCAATCTTGCCCTGCTCGACGAGCAGCATGACGGCCGCCGTCGTATAAATTTTGCTGACTGAGCCGATGCCATACAGGTCATCTTCCAGCAGCAGACGGTTTTCCGTGCGGGAATAGTCGCCCACCTTGCCTGTCAGGGTAATTTCGCCGTCCTGCCACAGGGCGAACTGGATGCTCTGCGCTCCGCCGTACTCGGCCGCCGATGCGATAAGGCTGTCGGCCGCCTGCTGGAGCGTCATCTCCTCCCCTTCGGCCGCCGCGGGCATGACGGTCAGAGACAATGCCAGCGCAAGCGCCAGAAGCAAAGCCCCCCACTTTTTTGCTTTCATGTACAGTTATCCTCCTTTTACTCGGCCAGCCAGTCAAGGAACTCGCCCGTTGTTTTAGTAAAGGCGACTTCCACCGTGCTGCCCGGCCAAATGATAAACTCTGTCAATCCGTATTCCCCGCCATACAGCGACCAGTCATAGGTATAGCCCAGCCGCGTCCATGGATAGGAGCTTTCGGCGTATGACCACCGGATATTGCTGTCAAACCATTCAAGGTAATCCGGGTCTGCATCGACAAAATAATTGCTCATGCTGCCGCTTGTCACATCGGTGACATATGCGGGGCGGGCCAAATCATCCGGGTCGACCCAAAAAGCACTGACGTGGGTATACCCCTTGTCGCGCGGCAGGCCGATAAGCTGCTCAAGCCGCAGCTCGGGCGCCGTGATATCCCCGCCGTTATCCTGATACCATCTGCGGATTTCCCCGTCGGTAAAGGTCCAGACCTCGCCGTCTTCCAGCGTGACGTCCTGCCCCTCGGGATAGCTTTCGGGGTAACGGTGCCAGGACAGCATGAGCACGCGGCCCTCTTCATCCCATGTCGTCAGCTCTGCGCCCAGCGTCAAGGTGAGTAGTGGCATGATTTCATCGCTGTCAGCCAAGACGGCGTCGGCTACGGCATCCTGGTACAGCCCGTCGAGCACCTGAACGGCAAAAGCCGTCAGTATGACGGCGGCTTCGCCGCGCGTCACGGTGTCGCGGGGGCGGAAAGCCCCTTCTCCATCGCCCATGATCCCCTGAATGGCGCAATACGCTACCCCTTCATAGGCCCACGCGTCAATTTCCTGTGCGTCGCTGTAATCCAGGGCGAGCATCCAGGCTCCTACGGGCCCCTGGCCCGCTTCTTTGTATGCGGCAAGCAGCAAAACGGCCGCCTCCTGCCGGGTGACAGGCGCATCAGGCAAAAATCGGCCGTCTCCAACGCCTGAAACGACGCCATGCTCTTCCGCCCACGTCAGGTAAGGGGCGCACCAGCTGTCGGATGGTACGTCGTAAAAAGGGCTTTCCCCTGTATAATCGCTGGCCGGCACGCCAAGGGCACGGCCCAGCGCCACGACGAACATGGCGCGGCTCATCGTCCCGTCGGGATCAAACAGGCCGCCCCCTATTCCCTGCATCAGTCCATATTTCGCAGCATCCTCCGCCGCCTGGTAATAAGGGCTCTGCTCTGTAACGTCGACGTAAGCCAGCGCCGGGGAGACGCACAACAGCATGCACAGGCACACGGCCAGCGCCCGCACAGGCCAGCGTTTTCTTTTCACTGCAATTCCTCCTTTGCATAAAACGGACAAGGCTGCCGTGACATCAGTATAGCAGATGCAGGGGTAAAAAGAAAGCCGCCTGCCGGTATTTTCCGGGAAGCGGCGCAAAGCGATCATTCTTCTATTTTTCTGCGCAGAATTTTGGGGAAGCGCACGGCAAACAGCGCCACGGCAAAGGCAGACGCCAGCAAATCGGCCGCCGGTTCAGCGTAAAAGACGCCGTCCACGCCGAAAAAGTGCGGCAAGATGACGGCAAGCGGGATGAGCAACAGCACCTTTCGCAGCAAAGCGAGCAGCAGGGAGACCCCCGCCTGTCCCATGGCGATAAAGGCAGCCTGACACGCTACCTGCGCCCCGACAGCGAAGATTCCGCACAGGAAAACAGGCATCATCTTCTCAGTCAGCGCCAGCAGGGCGGCATCCTTACCGAACATACGCGCCAGCGCGCCAGGGAAAAGCACGGCCGTCAGGCAGAAGGCGGTGGAGATAGCAAGCGATACAACGAGCATCAGCCGGAAGGCCTGCTTGACCCTGCCAATGCTTTTGGCCCCATAGTTATAACTGAGCACTGGCTGCGCCCCCTGCGTAAAGCCGTTGAGCGGCGTCATCATGACCTGCATGACGGAGAGCAGGATGGTCATGCTGCCGACGTACAGATCCCCTCCGTAAGCCTGCAGACTGTTGTTAAGGGTGACGCTGACCAGACTTTCGGTGCTCATCATGGCAAAGGGGGCGATACCCAGCCGCAGGATGGTGCGTATCGTTTTTCCGTCGGGCCGCAGGTTCGCCGTGCGCAGGCGCACCGCGGCCTTTTTTCCCGTCAGCGCCCGCAGCACCCATACGGCTCCGATAGCCTGGGATAAAACAGCGGCCAGCGCCGCGCCCCGCACCCGCAAGCCCAGCGCGAAGATGAACACCGGATCCAAGACCATGTTGACGCCTGAGCTGATGATAATGGACAGCATGGCGGTACCCGGCCGGCCCTGCGCGCTGATGAAGAGATTGAGCCCCAGCGTGATCATCATAAAAATGCCGGCCCACAGGTAAATGCCGAGATACGGATCGGCATAAGCAATGGTGACGTCGCTCGCGCCGAAGGCCATGAGCATGGGACGACGGATAAGCTGAAGCAGCAGCGTCAGCCCCCCGCCCAGGGTCAGGACTAGGAAAAAAGCATTTCCCAGCGCCCGTTCCGCCCCCGGCGCGTCCCCTTCGCCCAG
>CAJMOV010000106.1 GCA_905215125.1 uncultured bacterium
TTATTATTTCCGTTTTGCGGTTGCAAAGATACAAAGATTTCTATAAATCAAAACTGGTAGATATTGCCGTACAGGTAAACCCATGCGCCCGCGCCGCCGACCGCAAGAATCAAAACGGCCAGCACGCAGACGACGGCGATAAGCGATTTTTTACCCTTTTTTTCAACGCGCCGACCGCCCTGCGGCTGTCCGGCGCCGGGAAGCTTCATATCGTCCAAGAGAGAATCCCTCCGTTTCCATCAGCTTGCCGCGCGGGAAAAATATTCGCCCCTCGCGCAATTATTGATATTATATCCTGTAATGGGGACAATAGCAATTACAAAAGGTTAACACCAGCTTAATTTTACCGGCAATCCCTTGACAGGGGGATAAAACAGGGCTATTATAAATTTATAACGTCAATGAGGAGTGGAAGAATGCGCAAAAGCTCTTGCTGATTTTATCAGGCGGGAAAGGGGCGGCACAGGCCGCCAGGCTTTGTCCTGCCGGCAAGAGAGCTGCATTTTTCCGATTTGATTATGGGACGGGCTGCGCCCTTAGGCGTCGGCTCCCTGTTGTTTTGGCTGCGGGAAGGGGCTTTCTTGCAGTCATTTTTGTTTGCCCGGGCTTCCCGGGCCGATTAAAGGGAGACGAAAACCATGTCACAAATCAATATATCCGGGCTGACCTTCTCGTATGACGGCAGCTATGACAGCGTTTTTGAGGATGTATCCTTTCAGCTGGACACATCCTGGCGGCTTGGGTTTATCGGCCGCAACGGACGGGGGAAAACAACTCTCCTGCGCCTTCTGATGGGGCAGTACGAATACCGCGGCAGCATATCGTCCAGCGTCGATTTTATTTATTTCCCTTTTGACGTCGCGCATCCTGAAAGCAGTGCGCTGGAAGCCGCGAGGGAAGCGGCGCCCGGGCTGGAGGAGTGGAGGCTGGAACGCGAGCTGCGCCGCCTTCAGATAGATCCGGCTGTGCTCGGGCGGCCGTTTGAAGTGCTGAGCCGCGGCGAGGCGACGAAAGTCCTGCTGGCGGCGCTGTTTCAAAACGACAACGGCTTTCTGCTTATTGACGAGCCGACCAATCATTTGGATGCCGAAGGGCGGCGCGTCGTCGCCGATTATCTGAAAAGTAAAGAAGGCTTTATCCTCGTTTCGCACGACCGCGACTTCATCGACAGGTGTGCGACCCATATCCTTGCCGTCAACCGCGCGGGTATTGAGGTGCAGCGCGGTAATTTTTCCAGCTGGTGGGAAAACAAGAGGCGGCAGGATCAGCATGAGCAGGCGGAGAACGAACGGCTCAGGGGGGATATCCGCCGTCTCAGTGAAGCGGCGCGCCGCGCCGGCAGCTGGTCGGACAAGGCGGAAAAGACAAAAAAGGGCACGAAAAACGCCGGCCTGCGGCCTGACCGCGGCTATATCGGCCACAAGGCGGCCAAGATGATGAAGCGCTCAAAGGCCATTGAAGAACGGCGGAACGCCGCGGTAGAAGAAAAATCCTCCCTGCTTAAAAACATCGAAACGGCGGAGCCCCTTAAGCTGTCCCCGCTGCGCTACTTTAAAAAACGGCTGGTGGAGTGTCGGGATCTCTGCCTTTACTACGGGGAAAAGCAGGTGTGCGGCCCCTTGAGCTTTTCCATCGATCAGGGTGAGCGGGCGGTCATACGCGGAGTCAACGGGAGCGGCAAATCGACTCTGCTGGCCTTTTTGCTGGGGCAGGACGTCAAAAGCAGCGGAGTGTGCCTGCGCGAGCAGGGGATTATCGTTTCCCATGTGCCGCAGGACGCCGGATTCCTGTGCGGCGGCATGCGGGAATATGCCGAGCAGAGCGGCATAGACGAAAGCCTATTCAAGGCCGTTCTGCGTAAGATGGACTTTTCCCGGACCCAGCTTGAAAAGGACATGTCCCAGTTGTCCGCGGGGCAGAAGAAAAAGGTGCTGCTGGCTGAAAGCCTGTGCCGTCAGGCGCACATCTATATCTGGGACGAGCCGCTCAATTATATCGACGTCTTCTCCCGCATCCAGCTTGAGCGGCTTGTGCCGCAGTACGGCCCGACGCTGCTTTTTGTCGAGCATGACGATGCGTTCTGCCGCGCTGTCGCAACCAAGACGATAAGATTGTGAGGGATCATGCGGTCCGGATCGTTGGGCGCTTTTTTGCCGGGTGTTGAACGGATGAAATCGCAAAACCCCGCCTTTGGCGGGGTTTTGTTTTGCGCTTTTACTTCTGGCCGGATTCTGCTTCTTCAGAAGGCGGCGCTTCGTCGGGCTGTGCATCGTCCTGCCCGGGCGAGCTGGGGGCTTCCGCTTCTTCGGCAATGGCGTCAGGCTGCGCTGCGCTGCGGGAGGGGCGGTCAAAATCCTCGATGATCTGGCGCTGACATTCGTTGAAGAGCCGGTAGAATTCTTTTTTTTCCATTTCCTCGACATGAAAATCGGTCTGGATGTTTTCGGGGTTGACAAACAGGTTCCACCGCTGGACAAGCATGGCGTTGTCCTCGGCGTTCTGCCGCGAGGACGCGCTGCGGAAAACCAGCATATCGTCCCCCTCCTTCAGCACGCAGGGGAAGCAGTGCAGCTTGCCGAACTGGCTGGCCTCCAGCCACAGCAGGGTGATGTCCTCGCTGTGGTGCTGGGCGCGGTAATGCTTTTGCTCGGCAGACTGGCCGAAGATGATGGTCTTCCAACCCTTTTTGCGCTTGTTAACCAGGGGAACGGTGAAGTATTTCATAATCGACGACTCCTTATCTTTCGCGGGCGAAGGCCGGCAAATGCTATACACTTTATTGTATCTGCACTGCGGCAAAAAGTAAATAGGTAAATTGTCCGCGCGCGCGAAAACCGCTTTTTATTGACTTGCGGCCCGCCGGTGGATAAAATAGAAAATAAGACAGAAAAGGCTTTGGCAGGGTGGGGGAAGGCGCGTGCAGTACGTCCTGATGTTCGGCATATCTATGGCCAGCGCCGCGGTGCAGACGGTGACCGGCTTCGGCTACGGAATTATCGTCATGGCGCTGTTCCCTCTCTTCCTGCCCATGGAACAGGCGCTGATGGTCTCTACGCTCATGTCCCTCAGCTTAAATATCGCAATCCTGGCCAGACGGCTTAAGGATGTGCAGCTCCGCCTGGTCTGGCTGCCTGCGCTTTTCGCCTTTATGGGGGCGTATGCCGGCCTGGTGCTGGTCGCCGAGCATCCCTCCTCCGTGTACAAGCGTATCCTGGGCCTGTTTTTGTGCCTGCTGGCCGTCTGGTTTATCTCTTTCAGCAAAAAGGTGCGGATACGGGGCGGCGTTCTGTCTTCTGCCGCAGCGGGGGCAGTGTCGGGCGTATGCGGCGGGCTGTTCTCCATCAGCGGGCCGCCGATGGTGCTGTATTACGTCTCGACCATAAACGGCATGGCGCAGTATCTGGCGACGACGCAGTTCTATTTTATGGTCAACAACATCCTGCTTATCGTGCTGCGCGCCCGTCTGGGCCTGTGGCCGGCGGGCATTGGTCCCGCCTGCCTTGCGTCGCTGTGCGGGCTGCTGTGCGGCTGCTTTCTGGGCGGGCGTATTTTCCGCCGCGCAGACGAGCAGAAAATACGAAGCGGCGTCTATATTGTCATGATCCTGGCCGGGCTGGCCATTGCGCTGGGCGTATAACGATGATATGAAAACATCCCCGTGGGTAAAACCCCACGGGGATATTTTTGTCCTGCGGCGAATATGCTTACAGAGAAAGCTCTTTACGGCAATTTTCACAGATATTGCGGTTTTTAAAGTTGGTGACCTTTTTGGTGCTTCCACAGAAAACGCATTCCTGCTCGTACTTACGCAGGATAATGGTGTTGCCGTCGACATAAATCTCCATCGGGTCACGCACATCAATGTGCATGGTGCGCCTGATCTCGATGGGCAAGACAATTCGGCCCAGTTCGTCAATTTTCCGGACGATTCCTGTTGCTTTCATATTTTTCCTCCTACGCCGATTGGTTTTGTCAACAAAGACCGTCAAAAGGTGACTTAATTTTACTAAACGTGGTATAAAATGTCAATGTTTTTTTACGCAAAAACCATATGCAAATTATGGTAAATCCTATCAAAAAGCATCAGTGCAATTTGTCGAAATAGCGGGAATAGGGGGAGTCCATGTGTTAATGAGCAAGGTGCTTGGCGTCATGCTTCTGCTGGCCGTCGCCTTCGGCGCCATGACGGGTCGTATGTCGGAGGTATCGCTGGCCGCCGTGTCGGGCGCGCAGCAGGCGGTCGAGCTTCTGCTGTCCATTGCAGGCACCGTCTGCCTGTGGTCGGCGCTGATGGAGGTCATGAACCGCAGCGGGCTGGCGTCCAAGGTGGCCAAGGCGCTGCGGCCTGTCATCGTGCTGCTGTTCGGCAAATACGGCAGGGATGAGGAAGCGGCCGAGGCCATCTCGCAGAATATGGCGGCTAACCTGCTGGGGCTGGGATCGGCGGCGACGCCGGCCGGCCTACGCGCGGCAAAGCGGCTTGACGAGCTGGCAAGGCGTGACCATGTGCCGCCCGATAACGTGCTGCTGCTCATTATCATCAACACAGCGTCGGTGCAGATTTTGCCGACGACCATCGCCGCCGTGCGCGCTACATATGGCAGCCAAAGCCCCTATGACATCCTGCCGGCAGTGTGGGCGGCCAGCATCGTATCGGTCATTGTCGGCATATTTATGGCAAAAACGCTGAAGAAGGTGTGGAAGGATAAATGACAGATTACATCGTCCCATGTCTCATCTTTTTTATCCTGGCCTACGGCGTCGCAACGGGCACCAATGTGTACAGCGCCCTGATGGACGGCGCCAAGCAGGGCCTGCGCGTCGTGGCCGACATCTTCCCGCCCGTGCTCATCATGCTGACGATCATCGCCATGGTGCGCGCGTCGGGGGCCATCGATCTCATCGCCAATTCGCTGGCGCCGGTGCTGGAGCCCCTGGGCATCCCGTCCGACTGCCTGCCGCTCGCCCTTCTCCGCCCCTTCTCCGGAGGCGGGGCGCTGTCGGTCGGCAGCGAAGTTATCCAGCAGGCGGGGCCGGACAGCCTGGCCGGCCGGATTGCCGCCGTCATGCTGGGGTCGAGCGAGACCAGCTTTTACACCATCGCGGTTTATTCGGCTTATATTAAGATGAAAAATACCCGTTATATCGTCCCCGCGGCACTCAGCGCCGACCTTGCGGCCTTTGTCGCGTCGGCAGTCGCCGTACGGTTCTTTATGGGGGCTTAATCGCGGCCGTAAACGCGCAGGGCCTTTTGGTACAGGGCATTTTTGGGCAGGCCGTATTGGGCCGCCACCTGACGAACAGCCGCCATCAGGCCGCAGCCCTGCTCTGTCAGGACATCGCCTACCCGCGTCAACAGCTCATCGTCGGAAGGAATACTGTCCTCCGCAGACGCTTCGGCTGCGCCGGCGACGATGAGGACGAACTCCCCCTTGGGGGGCGTCTCGCGGTAGAGACTGACGGCGTCGGCCAGCGTTGTGCGCACGACCTGCTCATGCAGCTTGGTGATCTCGCGGCACAGCGCGATAGGGCGGTCGCCCAGCGCATCCAGCAAATCCTCCAGCGTGCGCAGCAGCTTGTGAGGGGCTTCATAAAAGACCATGGTGCGCTTTTCGCGCACAAGCTCGCCGAGATGCTCGCGGCGGCTTTTTTTATTAACCGAAAGAAAGCCCTCAAAGGTGAAGCGCCCGCAGTCCATGCCGGAAATGGACAGGGCCGCGACGGCGGCGCAGCAGCCGGGGACCGATACCACCTCGATGCCCTCGCGCGCACAGATGTCGACAAGGTCGCTGCCCGGATCGGAGATGGCAGGGGTGCCGGCGTCGGTAATCAGGGCGCAGCTTTCACCCGCGGCAATGCGGCGGGCCAGCATTTCTCCCTTTTGCCGCCGGTTGTGCTCGTAATAGCTGACCTGCGGCTTTTTGATGCCGAAATGGTTGAGCAGCTTGACGCCGACGCGGGTGTCCTCGGCGGCGATGAAATCGACTTGCTCCAGCGTGCGCAGGGCGCGCGGGGACAGATCCCCCAGGTTGCCGATAGGGGTCGATACGACAAAGAGCTTTCCGGCCATAATGTCTCTCCTAACGATAAATTTCCAGGACTTCGGCAGTATACTCGCCCGCTTCGTCCCGCATATACAGCGGGGGCGGTATGCTTATGCCTTCACCGCCGCCCTTGCGGGCCTCCAGCAGGATCAGGACGGCGTCGCGACCCGGCTGATGGTGGACAAGGCGCAGGCGTTTCGGGGCGAGGCGATGGCGCGACAGCGCCGCTATCAGCCCAGCCAGCCGTTCAGCGCGGTAGCACAGAAAAAAGCGCCCACCCCAGCGCAGCGCGCGGCAGGCGGCGGCGCACAGCTCGTCCGGCGTACAGCCGGCGCTGCGGGCGCAGGCCAGCGCTTCGCCGCGGGCGACAGCCCCCCGTCCGGGATCAAAATAAGGTGGGTTGGACAGGCAAAAATCGTATTTCCCGGCAAGGGCTGTGGGCAGCGCGCGCAGGTCGCCGCATAGAATTTCCCCACGGGAGGAAAAGCCGCAGCGGGCGTAGTTGCCCCGGGCTGCGGCCGCGGCGTTCGGCGTCAGCTCGATGCCGTCAACCGTCAGATCGCCGAAGCGCGACAGCAGGATAAGCCCCAGAACACCCTGGCCGCAGCCAAGATCCAGGGCGCGCTCCCCTTTTTTGGGTGAAACGAAGCCGGCCAGCAGCACGGAATCCTGCGTCAGGGGGAACAGGCCCTCCTCCTGCGTCATTTCCGCGCCCCCCGGTAGGGGGATGACGCGCGCCATGGCAAAA